>CALDGN010000393.1 GCA_937942965.1 uncultured Acidimicrobiales bacterium
GCCAGATCGATGGGAGCGCCGTCGGAGGTGAGCATGGCATCTACGACGGTCGGGTCCCACCAGCCCGTCGTTGATCGGTCGTCAGCTTCTGCAAGCGCGCCGAGGTCCGCCGCCTCGATAACACGCATCGCCTTGCGCATGTACGGAAGCACGTCCTCGCGAGTGCCCCAGCCGATCGACACGGCCAGGTGGGGGAGCAGACGGTCGGCGTGCTCCCAGCCCGTGCGTTCAAGCAGCTCGAAGGCCTTCTGGACGTAGATCATGCCGTGGCCGTAGTCGAGGTGGTGCTGCGACGCAGCTCGCACGAAGTGTCCTCGCAGCACGCTCGGATCGTCTCCTCGCTCGATCGACGCCATCACGGACGCCATCGCGGCGTCGACGTCTTCGGCGTCGATCGCGGCGGCGAAGTTCACCGAGTCGTCGGCCTGTGGAACCGGCCGCACAGCGCGATCGCGAGACGTCTCGGCGATGCCGCTCAGCCCGTGCACGAGTGGAAGCACCTGTTCGGTGCCGGTCCGGATCTCTGACCACGCCAGGCAGTCGGCCGCCATCGCCATCTCGTGTCCGACGCCCCACTCGTTGCGAGGGGCTCCGTGCTCGATGGCGCTGGCCATGATCTCGGCGGGCGTCGCCTCGGCTTCGAGCAGGCGGGCGGCGTCGCGGGCGATCTGGCCGTTGTAGTGACGCTCGATACCTCGCCGCAGGCTCGGCCACAGCGCCTGACGCTTCTCCGCATCGGTCTGCTCGACGACCGTGACCAGCACATCGTCACCGTCGAGCGTCACGGCATGGCAAGCCACGCCTTCTTCGCCCATCACGCAGGAACCGTCGCGGGCGTCGAACTTCCAGTTGTGCCACTGACAGGTGACGAGTTCGTCGTCGAGGGCGCCGGTCACCAGGCCGTAGCCCTGGTGGGGACAAGCGTTGTCGAGGGCGTGAATGCCGGACGGCGTGTGGATCACAGCGATGCGTCGTTCACCGACGGTCGCCATCTTCATCGTGCCTTGGGGGAAGTCCGTCGTGGTGCCGACGACCTCGGTGGTGGATGTGGTCGTGTCGCTCATGAGAAGACCGTAAAACTTGAACTGCACTTCAAGTCAAGGACTTCTTGCGCGAAACTCTCCAGATGGATGATGTGCTCACGATCAGCGAAGTCGCCGATCGCTGCGGCATCGCCACCTCAGCCGTCCGCTACTACGAACTGCGTGGCCTGATCACCGCATCACGGACCGACGGCAACCAGCGCCGCTTTGCCCGTGAAACAATCCGGCGGATCTCGTTCATCACCGCCGCTCAGGCCGTCGGGCGCAGCTTGGGTGAGATCGAGATAGCGCTCGGTGAGCTTCCTTCCGGCCGCACCCCGACGCCCGACGACTGGTCGGTTATCGCCGAGTCGTGGCGCCCTCGCCTCGACGAGCAGATCGAACGTCTGACCGCATTGCGAGACAAGCTCGACGCGTGTATCGGGTGCGGCTGCCTCTCGTTCGATCGTTGCGGGATCTACAACGAGGCCGACATCGCCGCCCGCCGAGGCTCCGGCCCTCGCTACCTCCTTGGCGATGAACCTGGCTGACGGTCCGTCATTCGTCGATGCGGCGGCGTAGCATCCGGTTCGTTCAGCGCTACGTGGGGCAGCGCTGCAGGAGGGAACACGGCAATGTCGCTGACGAAATGGCAGCCACCGGTACCGCGCCAGCACGTGGCCGAGCAGGGCCGAGTGACCTGGCTGGAGCTGTTCTTTGACCTCGTCTATGTCGCTGCGCTGATCCAGCTCGGCGATCGACTCGCTGACGACATCTCGTGGAGCGGCGTGACGTCGTTCGCCGGTGTGTTCATCGTCTTGTGGTGGACCTGGACCGGCACGACCGCCTTCACCAACCAGTTCGCCGTCGACGACATCACGCACCGGGTGCTGGCGTTCATCCAGATGGCGGCAGTCGGCAACCTCGCTGTCCTCGCTGCGACCACCCCAGAGAACTGGCAGGCATGGTTCGTCCTTGCCTATGTCGCTGCCCGTCTGCCGCTGGTTGCGATGTATCTGCGAGCGCTGAACTCGGATCCCGGAGCGAGGCCGCGCATCGTCGTGCTGCTTGGCTTCTTCGTCGGGAGCCTCGCGATCTGGGTCGTGTCGCTGGCACTGCCGGGCGACGCCCGCTACGTGGCCTGGGGCATCGGACTCGCGCTCGAGTTCGCAGCCCCAATGGCCGCTCGCGGTCGAGGCACCGGCGGCGTGGCGCACGATCATCACCTCCAAGAGCGCTACGCACTCTTCACGATCATCGTGCTGGGCGAGACCTTCGTGAAGACGCTGACGCTGGTTAGCGATCGAGGCATCAGCATTGAAACCCAGGTGCTCGGCGGCATCGGCTTCTTCATGCTGGCCGCGATCTGGTGGACGTACTTCGACGACGTGGCCGACGCCGAGATCCGATCCACCTCGGCGCTGTCGAAGACGCCAACGAGCAACCGGATCATCTGGGTCTACACCCACTTGCCACTCGCCGCCGCGATCACTGCGTTCGGTGTCTCGGCGAAGAAGGTCGTCGGCGTCGAGACCCTGTCCGACTATCTCAAGCCCAACTACGCATGGTTGCTGGTCGGGACGTTGGCCGTCGTGCTCCTGGCCGTCGCCCTCTTGGATCTCGTCACCGCATCGCCGCACTACGCCATCCATGCTCCGGAGCGGGTTGGTCCCCGACTCATCGCCGCGGCAGCCCTGATCGGGTTGGGCTTCTACGGCTCGACGAAACCGAACGCCGTGTTGTTCCTCGTACTCGTCGCTCTGGTCGTCATCGCCCAGATTGCGGTCGAGGTGATCGCTGCGCACAAGTCCGAGTACCGGATCAACCGCCATGTCCAAGGCGTCGTCGCAGATACCGCGGGATCGTGCGGCCACCTCGACGAAGTCGATCCATCGCCGACACCTCGCCACGGCAAATGCGACGCATGCGTCGAGCTTCAGCAAGAGCCGGTGCAGCTGCGCTTCTGCCTGATCTGTGGCCACGTGGGCTGCTGCGATGACACGCCTGGCCAGCACGCTCGCCAGCACTACGACGAGACGGGCCATGCGCTCATTGCGACCCTCGAGCGGGGCGATGACTGGGCGTACTGCTATCTGGACGACGTCAGCCGCCCGGGCTTCATCGAGGCGAACTAGCCGCGCCCGATCCCACCCGAGCTGCAGCTACCACATCTTCGTCTTGGCGTACTCGGGGTAACCCTCGTCGTAGCTCTTGGCATCGAAGTCGTCGGTGACTTCCTTGAGGAACTGACCCGCCGTTGGCACCGAGTCGCTGACGTCGGGTGAGGTCCATAGCTCGGAGCGCATGAGCGCCTTCGCGCACTGGAAGTACATCTCGCCAATCGCCGTGATGATGACGACTTTGGGGTTCTTGCCGCGCTGTTCGAACTGGGTCGTGACCGCTGGATCGGCCGACACGACTGCGGTCCCGTTCACCCGAACGACGTTGTTGCAGCCCGGCACCATGAACATGAGGCTTACCCGGCCGTCGCGCACGACGTTGCGCAGCGAGTCGATCCGATTGTTGCCGCGCCAGTCCGGAAGCCAGAGGGTCCCGTCATCGGCGACGCGCACGACGGGGCCGTCGTCGCCACGAGGACTGGCGTCAGTGCCCTCGGGCCCGACCGTCGACAACACGACGAAGCGAGATGCCTCGATCCATTGGCGATAAAGCGGCGTCATCGCGGTTGCGACCTTGGTGACTGCGCCGGGAACGGCGGCCTCGTAGAGGGCTTCGAGCTCCTCGATCGTGTCCAGCGTGTGGATGCTGTCGGGGGCCTTCATCGTGGTCTCCTCTAGGCGAAGAACTCTTTGGTGTTGGCTGCGGGCTGGGATTGCGACTGCAGTCGACGGGCTTCGGTGATGACGACTAGCGAATTCCGGTGGGGTTGTCCTCGAGGAACGCCCTCAGATTGGGTTCGAATACCTCAAGCGATGCGGCGAGAAGTGGCAGGGCGCCCTGGCGTACGAATCGAAGATCTTCTTCGATGGTGTCGTGGTTTCCCTGGAGAGCATTGTTCACAATTCGCTCGATGATTCTGGAGTCATTCTCCATGCGACCGGGGGCGAGCATCGATTCGATGAACGTCAAGTTTGCACAATCGAGGCTGCGTTGGACGATTCGATCGACAGCCGTTCGCACTGTGTCGAATTCAGCCTCGAACGGAAAGTTCCCACCGTCCATAGTGTGGGCTTCAACGTCGAAGAGCGCCGATGCAATGCCCGAGACGGTTGGACGCCACGGGTCGAGTGCGGGGGCGAACGTGGTGAATCGCTCTCGCTCGTCCCAGGCAATGCGGTAGGCATTGATGTCTCGGCGGGTGAGCCCGACCTTGAGTCTGAACGCATGCCGTTCGTCGGACTTCCAATAGCTCTCCTTGGTGCTGAGAAACACCAGAACGGCGTGCTCGTTATCCAGTCGTCGAAACACACTGGACGAGTCGACAAGCTCAAATCCGTACGCGTCACGAACATGCTGAAGCGTCCTCGCTGGTTGGTTGTGCAGGTAGACACCATCGAGATCTGGCCCGAAGGTCACGACGGCAGTAGCCATTCGAATGTCTTCACCCGAGCCAGGTGATTCGGCGATATCGATCCGCCGAAGGGCGTGCCGGCGGCCGCCTGATTCGCGTCTAGGGAATCTGAGCTTGGGTTCACGACCTCAACAGACTGCACGGTGATACCAGACTCGGGCCAGCGCACGATCCCATCTGTCAAGACGGTCTGCCCGGGTGTCAGACCTGGCGGGCGGTCGCCAAGCGTTGCCTTCGATTCCACGGTCGTCAAGGCTACGCGAAGGTTTGGATCAGGGTCGAGAACAACAAAGTCGGGCACCGTTGGAATTCGCGGCTAGCGACTGGTCTTTCTACAGATCGGGGCGCACGAGGATCTTGACGTGCTGCTCGGGGTCGGCCAGGTCGGCGAAGGCTTGGGGCACGCCGTCGATGCCGACTGAGCCGGTCACGAGCGTCTCGCCATCGATGTTGCCCTCGGCCAGGTTGTGCAGCGAGGTTGCGAATTCTTCGGGCGTCCAGCCGAGCACGAACTTGAGGTTCAGGTGCTTGTAGATGCCGAGCGTCGGGCGAAACGAGTCGGGCGGGATGCACACGCCCGCAACCAGGATCTCACTGCGTGGGGGAGCGGCGGCCATGAGCTGGTCGATCATGCCGGGCACGCCGACTGCTTCGTAGATGACGGGCGGCGTGCCGCCTTCGTCGACGTTTCGCCCGCCAGCGGCCCGCCAAGTTTCGATCGGATCATCGGTCGACGGGTCGACGACGACGTGGGCGCCCATCTGGGCGGCGACCGCTCGGCGCTTCGGCGAGAAGTCCGAGGCGATGATCGTGTCGATGCCGCGAGCGGCGAGCGACGCGATGATGGCGAGCCCTACCGGTCCGGCGCCGACGACGATCGCTATGCGACCGGGTTCGATCGACGACTCGTTCACGGCGTGCAAGCCAACCGCCATCGGCTCCGTGAGCGCAGCGATGGTCGGATCCAAACCGTTCGGCACCGGCAGCAGCGCATAGGGGCTGAGCAGCATCTGGTCGCTGTAGCCACCGGGGAAGCCATTGGAGTACCCCGGGATCACCCGGCCGTGGGGTGTCTCCAAGAACGGCATGGCCGCATAGGCGCCGTCTTCGGACACTCCGGTCACGCCGTCACCGACCGCGAGCACTCGGCACGACACCTCGTGGCCCATGACGACGGGCTTGT
>CALDGN010000394.1 GCA_937942965.1 uncultured Acidimicrobiales bacterium
CCGACCATCGATGTGAACTGTGATGGATCCGCTTCGATCGTCGATGCACTTCTGATCGCTCAGTACTCGGTCGGTAACCGCACGGCGACGACGACCTGCCCGCTGGCAGATCCGCTCACCGAGATCTACCTCGGCGCCTAAGCCTGCCGCGGGTGTAGCTGCTCGATCGGTACAAAATCGAAGTCGAATCCGAACGCTCTCGGTTCGACGACGGCCAGCGCCGCTCCGGTGCGCAACATCGGCGGACAGCCGGTGCCGAGCACACTGACCCGCTGGCCGTAACGAAGCCGCTCCGCACTGATCGGTTCGGTCGTCTCGTCGTCGACAACGGTGATGAGGTCGGGCACTGACGCAACGACTTCGGTGCCGATGCGGGCGACCAAGAACTCGTTCTTCACGTCGAGGGTGAGGTTCGGCTGCGACGTATCGAAGGACTCGATCGTGACATGGCCAACGTCGTAGCCACCGACGATCGACGTCGCATGGTCGACGACCTTGCCGCTGTAGAGATGCTCGAAGTGCCCGAAGATCGAGCTGGCGAACAACGCTCGTAGCGGTTCGAGTGCCTGCGTCGTGCGGCCCCGGGATTCGCGCAGCACCCGACCGAGTTCGATCGAGAAGCTGACGGTGGCGGGCACGATGCTCTCCTTGAGCTGGCGGCCCGTCATCGGATGCTCGACTGCGGTGACCATGCCACCACGCTCAGCCGACACCTGACGTACCTGGTGCTCGTAGTCCAGGGGATTGTCCGCATCGAGGACGACGGCATAGCCCTCGTAGTCGAGCACCACTGCCGGCGTCGCCGAGACGCCGGCGATCGAATAGGTCATCATCTGGGCCTCAGGAAGCGCTCGCCCCATGCCGTCGCCATCGACGACGGGCAGTCCGAGTGCAGCCCCGGCGATAAGCGGGATGAGCGAATTGCCGCCTCCGATCTCGAAGGACACCAACGCATCGACCCGCGTGGCGATGTGTTCCTCATAGGCCTGGATCGCCCGCTGCGGTTCGTCGATCGACATGAGCAGCTCAAGACCGGCCGAAGGTGCGCCGACGTTGCCGACCGTCACGACCGTCGCGTCGTCGGACAACGCGCTTGCGGGGATCAGATCGACGGGGCCGAACTCGGTGAGTGCGGCTCGAGCGGTCAGCATCGCAACGTAGGGGTCGCCACCGCCGCCGGTGGCGAGGAATACGGCGCCTCGTGCGAGGTCTTCGAGATGGTCAACGGTGAGTTTCATTGGTCGCCTGGCCCATCTTGCACGATGTCGCCAACCACCTTGACTCGCACCCGGTTGACGGCGCCTTCCATGTACGACATTGCGATCTCTTCGACGTCGGCGGTGCGAATCGAGGTCGCGTCCGCGCCAGCTGCGATCGCCGATGCTGCCGCCGACGCGGTCACCATCTCGATCGCCTTCGACCGCTCAACATTTCGATACGACACGAGCTGCTCGGCCTCGCCACCGATCTGGGCCTGGGCGGCACCGATCGCGTTCGCCACGCCAGCGTGCTCAGGCCGCACGACTCTCGACGCGCTCCGAAGGTCACGATCGACGAGCACGGCACCGCCGCCGACGAGGACGACGGGCATCGGATCTTCGTCAGGGCGCATCCGGTCGATGGCCGTGTCGAGCATCTCGGTGATCGTGGCTCTCGCCCGATCAATGAGTTCGGGCGAGAGGCGCTCGACGAGACGCCGATCGCCGATGTCGGCGGTTCCCGCGGCCACAACGATGTCGGTGGCCGTCAGGGTGGACCCGCCAAAGGCGAGGCCGTCCTCGACGAGGCGGTGTCCGAGCGACTGCGGGCCGACGGTGCTGCCATCGTCGGACACCAGGCTTCCGCCCCCGAGCCCGAGCGTGAGCAGATCCGGCATGCGAAAGTTCGTCCGCACGCCGCCGATCTCGGTGATAGCGGTCGATTCGCGCGGGAACCCGTCACGCAGCACGCCAATGTCAGAGGTCGTGCCGCCAATGTCGACGACGATGGCGTTCTCGAGTCCGCTGAGTAGTCCGGCGCCGCGCAGCGAGTTGGTCGGGCCCGACGCAAAGGTCAGGGCCGGGAACGACTGCGCAAACGAGGCGTTCATCAGCGTGCCGTCGTTCTGGCTCACGAAGAAGCGGCAATTGAGCCCACGGCCGCGGACGGCTTCGGTAAACGAGCCGACGACCCGCTCGGCGAACGGAAGCAGCGAGGCATTGAGCAACGCCGCGTTCTCTCGTTCGAGAATGCCGAGGCGACCGAGGTCGTGCGAGCGCACGATGCGCATGTCAGGAAGTGCGGCGCTGATGCGATCGGCGACCGTGACCTCGGGTTCGGCGTTCATAGGGGAGAACGCCGAGGTGATGGCGACGCATTGCAGGTCGGAAGCGGCGAGTTCCGCAATGAGGCGGTCGACTTCGGCATCGTCGATGTCCGCGAGTGGGCGGCCGTCGTACAGGTAGCCGCCCCGCAGCACCCACGCGTGGTCGCCGAGTGCAGCCGCGACATCGTCGGGCCATCCGATCTTCGGATCGAGACCCTTGCCCGACGGCGCAGCCAGGCGAATGGCACCGACCGGTACGAGGTGTCGGCGCTCGACGACGGCGTTCGTGAACTGGGTTGTTCCCAGCATGACGGCGGTTACCTGAGCTTCGCTGCCCGGATGATCCGCAAGGACCCGCTCGAGTGCATCCATGACGCCGGAGATGACATCGGCCGTGGTCAGCGTCTTGGTCGCCGCAAGTAGTTCGGTGCCGCGGACGAGGACCGCGTCGGTATGCGTGCCTCCGACGTCAATGCCAATCCTCAACACTGCTGCCTCACCATTGCGCTGCTCCCAAGAGCTCTTGGGTGTATTCGTGCTTCGGTTCTTCGAAGAGGTCGGTCGCCGACGCCAGTTCAACGATCTTGCCGCGGCGCATCACCGCGATTCTGTCGGCGATATGGCGAGCAACGGTCAGGTCGTGCGTGATGAAGAGATAGGTCAGCTCACGCTCGGTCTTGAGTCGGGCCAGCAGGTCAAGCACCGCCGCTTGCACCGAAACGTCGAGCGCCGACGTCGGCTCATCGAAGACGATCAGCTTCGGTTCGAGAAGGAGTGCGCGGGCGAGCACGATCCGCTGGGCCTGTCCGCCGCTGAGTTCGTGGGGGTAGCGGTCGGCAAGCGTCGGATCGAGTTCGAGGTCGCGCAGCACATCGTCGATTCGCTGGCGTCGGACGGCGCCGTCGAGCGACAGGTGGATCTGCATCGGTTCTTCGAGCTGGCGAGCGATCCGGTGCCGCGGATTGAGCGAGAGCAATGGGTTCTGGAAGACGATCTGGAGCTCTCGCTGCATCGGTCGCCGGGCTCGACCAGAGAGTCCAACAAGTTCGGTGTCGTCGTAGCGGATCGACCCACTCGCCGGAACGAGCCCGACGACGGCGTTGGCGAGCGTCGACTTGCCGCTGCCTGACTCGCCGACCAGGGCCACGGTTTCGCCGGCGTGCACCTCGAGATCGAGATCCTCGAGGACCCGGACCGTGGCGCTGCGAGATTCGCGGCTGCGGTAGTCGACGGTCAGGCCCCGGATCGTAAGCAATGGGGTTGTTTGGCTGGCTGTCGATGCCGGCGTCTCATCGGGGAACGCTGCGACCATGGCCTGGGTGTAGGCGTGGGATGGATTGGCGAACACGTCGCTCGCCGGCCCGGCTTCGACGACCTCTCCGTGGCGCATGACGATGACGTCGTCGGCCATGCGGCGGACGACCGCGAGGTCGTGGCTGACGAATGCGATGGTGAGTTCGTGGCGAGCTTGTAGCTGTTTGAGTAGATCGAGCACCCGGTTCTGAGTGGTCACATCGAGCGCTGTCGTT
Organism: uncultured Acidimicrobiales bacterium; assembly: GCA_937942965.1. Lineage (GTDB taxonomy): Bacteria > Actinomycetota > Acidimicrobiia > Acidimicrobiales > UBA10347 > UBA10347. The sequence continues at coordinate 3,835 of CALDGN010000394.1, forward strand.
GGCTCATCGGCGACGAGCAGCGCAGGCTGCTTGGCGAGCGCCATGGCGATGACCGCTCGTTGGCGCATGCCGCCGGAGAACTCGTGGGGGTAGGCCTGGAGCGCTTGCGTGGGCTCGGGCAAGCCGACTTGGTCGAGAAGACCGGCAAGTAACTCGGGGTTGTCATCTTTGGCGGCGAGTGCCAGTTGTTGGCCGATGGTGAAGACCGGGTTCAGTGCCGCACCGGGGTTTTGGTACACCATCGCCGACGCATCCCGAAGCTCAGGCGCAAGCTCCGAAGCGGTACCGCGAACGACGCTCCCCGTCTCCGCGTCGGGGTGGTAGGCGACGTCGCCGGTGACGACAGCTGACGCCGGTGTGAGACCGAGCAGTGCACGGAACGTTGCGGACTTACCGCTTCCCGATTCGCCAACGATGCCCAGAACCCGGCCCCGTCGCAAGGTCAGGTCCACGCCGCGCACCGCGCTCACGCTGCCGGTCGGTGTCGTGAACGTGACGTTGAGGTCGTGGACGTTGAGTAGTTCGCCGCTGCTCATTACTGATCGGCCTTGGGATCGGTTGCGTCGCGAATGACGTCGCCCACCAGGTTGAACGCCAACGCGAGCACGGTGATCGCGATCCCGGCGAAGCCAGCGATCCACCATTGGCCGTTGAGCGCGAAGCTTCGTCCGTCGGCGATCATCACGCCCCAGTCGGCCGTCGGTGGCCGCGCTCCGAGGCCGACAAATGAAAGCCCTGCTGCCGTCAAGATGACGGCGCCCATGTCGGCGGTCGATTGGACCCAGACCGGGGTCATTGCGTTGGGAACGATGTGGCGGCCAATAATCCTCGTGTCGGGGACGCCGATCGCCTTGAGTGCCTGGACGAATGGGCGTTCTCGCAGACTCAAGACTTGGGCTCGGATCTGGCGGGCATACCACGGCCACCACGACACGGTGATGGCGATGATCGTGTTGCCGACCCCCGCGCCGAGCGCTGCGGCCACGATCACGGCGAGCAGCAGCGGTGGAAACGCCAGGAACGTGTCGGTGATCCGCATGAGCACTTCGTCGACCCAGCGGCCGGCATAGCCGGCGACGGCGCCGACGATGACGCCGATGATCACCGACAAGATCACGACACCGAAGGCGATCAGCAGCGCCGTGCGGGCGCCGAAGAGCAGTCGGGCGAGCACGTCGCGGCCCAGGTCATCGGTTCCGAACCAATGGCTGGCGGACGGGCCCTGCAAGCGAGAGGGAAGATCAGGCGTGCCTCGACCTTGATCGGCGTACGGGGTGAGCCACGGGGCCAACAGTGCTCCGAAACAGAACACGCCGATGATTGCCGCAGCGATGACACCGAGCTTGCTTCGCCGGAAGCGCCAGCCAGCACTTCCGGCCTCGCCGAGTGCAGCGCGGCGAATGAGCGCCGTGAGGGACGTGCTCATCGCAGGACGATCCGTGGGTCGAGGCGGGCCTGGAGCAGGTCCAACGCCAAGTTCACGAGCACATAGATGACAGTGATGACGAGGGCTGCGGCGGTGATGACGGGGAAGTCGACTCGCACGATCGCGTCGGTCAGATACGAGCCGATTCCCGGCCAGTTGAAGACGGCCTCGATGAGGAACGCCGAGCTGACCGAGAACGCGAATGTCAAGCCGAGAATCGTCAGGGCCGGTGCGAGCGCGTTCTTGAGCGCCAATCGGAACAAGACCGTTCGTTCGGGCACGCCAGCGAGTCGGGCTGCCTCGATGTAGGGCTCGCTGAGCGTGTCGATCATCGAGCCTCGGATGAGGCGAGCGGTGAGACCGAGGGGATAGGCGCCCATCACGATGACGGGCAACACCAAGTGTCTGAT
>CALDGN010000395.1 GCA_937942965.1 uncultured Acidimicrobiales bacterium
GTCGCGCAGCACCGGGAAGCGCTCGGCGACCTCGTCGAGGAGCGGAGCGCGCTCGTTCGACGGCAGCGTCACGCCGCCGATCCGGAGGTTCTCCTCGACGGTGAGGTCGACGAAGATCCGGCGATGCTCGGGAACGAGTGCGAGTCCGGCCCGAAGCAGCTTCTCGGGCGGCGCGCCTGTGATGTCGTTGCCCTCGAACGTGACCGTGCCCGCATGCGGTTCAAGCAGCCCGGCGATGCTGCCGAGCAACGTTGTTTTGCCAGCGCCGTTCGGTCCGATCAGCCCAACGACCTCGCCCTGGGCGACGGTCAGTGAGGCGTCGCGAAGCGCTGAGATCGAGCCGTATCGGGTCGTTAGGTTCGAGATATCGAGCATGGCGTTTCACGCGATGCAACGAACGGGTGCCAGGCACCCGTTCGTTGTCACGCTGTACTACTAACCCTCGATGGTGGCGACGAGGACGTCTTCGCCATCGACGATGCGGTTGATTGGCACATCCTTGGGCGGAATGCCGTTCGTGCCGGCGTAAGTGATTTCGCCAGTCAGGCCGTTGAAGCCAGAGATTTCCTGGACGGCTTCGCCGATGCCCGGACCGTCGGTGCACTCGCAGTCGAGCATGCCCTGGATGCCCAGGAACATGGAGTCGACGTAGAGGCCCATGAAGCCGCGGCTCTCGAGCGCTTCGCCCTTGGCTGCTTCGTAGTCAGCGAGCAGCGTGTCGACACGGTCGCCAGCGGCGATCGAGGTGTGCGGCGTGTGGGCGATGCCTTCGTTGTTGGCTTCGACCTGGATGCCGGTTGCGTCGAGCGCATCGGTGCCGATGTAGGTGAGCCCGTCGAGGTTCTGGCCCTCGAGCTGGCCGCGAAGTGCGGTGACCTGGAAGCCAAGTGCGGCCGAGAAGACGACCTCGTTGTTCTCCGAGATCTGGGCGATCTCGTTCACCTGCGAGCTGAAGTCCGTGTCGGCGGCCCAGACATAGGTCTGGGTCGAGACGACCTCGCCACCGAGGCGAGTGAACTCAGCGGCGAATGCGTCTGGGTTCACGCCGGTGTACGGGATGCCCTCGCCTTCGGTGAACACGATTGCGCGGCGGATGCCCTCGTCGTAAGCCCACTGGGCAGCGGCTTCGCTCATGCCGAAGTCGTCGAAGGTGACCAGGTACGAGTTGATCGAGGCGTCGGCGAGCGTTGGCTCGGTCGAGGCGGCAACGAACATTGGGACTTCGCCGTTGGTGGTCTGGAGGATCGGCAGCGCGAAGTCAGCGAACGGAGGGCCGATCAGGAAGTGAGCGCCCCAGTCGAGGAGGTCCTGTGCGGCGAGCGCAGCATCGTCGCCGACCTCGGCAACACGGACTTCGACCGGTGATCCGTTGATGCCGCCCTGACAGTTGATCTTCTCGGCGACGAATGGCACGAGGTTCGAACCCGGGATGTCGACAAAGCCGACGACATCGCTGAAGTCCATCGCCATGCCGACCTTGATCGGATCGTCGTCGGGAACGTCGACGCAGTTGTCGAGATCTGCTCCGAGGATCGATGCGATGTCGACATCGCCACCGCTGGCGACGCCGTTGTCGCCGCCACCGTCATCGTCACCACCGCACGCAGCGGCCAGCATTGCGAACGCCAACAAAATGGCGAGCACCGATTTAGACGTCTTGAACATGGGGACCCCTCTCCCTGGCCTCGACGAAGGGTCGAGGCGAAATTAGTTCGGTACCGAACTGTATGTGTCCGGAGCGAGGTAGAGCAAGTGCACCGCGAGCGATTGCGCTCGCCGGATCGGCAACGGATCGAGCAGGCCGAATCAGAAAGCACGCACGAGAAGTCGCAGTGTCCCTTGGGCTACGGTCGGTCGCATGGCGGGACGGTCCTTGGCACAGACGCGTTGGCTCACGGTCGGCGGCGTCCTCATCCTCGCGTTCCTGCTGACGGGCTGCTTTCGCTACGACCACCGAATCAAGATCGACGAGGACGGCGGCGGTTCGGTACAGATCACGGCAACCTTCGATCCCGAGGTCGCCTTCGAGGAGCTGTCCGGACAGCGCGTGATCTTCAATCGCAGCCCTGGCTTCGACCGGGACCAAGCTTGCGAAGGGCTGCAGCCACCCGAGGATTTCGACCTCGGGATCGACAACGACCAGATCATTCCGTATGAGCGCGACGACTTCTGCGGCTTCCGGGCCGAGACCACGCTCGAACCATCGGTCGATCACTCCGAAATCGTTGAGGACCTCTTTGAGCCGGGCTCCTCGCTTGTGAAGTCAGGCGACGGGTGGGAGTTCCGCGCCGTCCTCGACCAGAATATTTTCGTCGACACGGTCGACTCGCTCGAGCTGTCCGAGTTCGAGTTCGACAAGTACGCAGAGTCAGCGCAATACCGCATCGACATCGAGCTTCCAGGTGCCGCCGTCGATGACATGAACAATGCCGACGACGTGAGCGGCGGCCGCTTCATCTGGAACATCGATGTGCTCGACGTACCCGAAGAGATCTATGCGGTGACGGCTCCTGCCCCGCCGTTCTGGGAGAGCACGACGACACTCGCAGGGCTGGGCGTGCTCACGGTCGGCCTGCTCGCGATCGTCGGATTCTTCGTGCTCGGCGGCCGAGAGAAGACACCCTCGGAACCGAAGCCCGCCAAGAAGCCAAAGCCCGTCAAGAAAAAGATGCGGCGCGAACGCGAACCCGAGATGCCAACGCCGGTGAACACCGAGCCGTATTTCGACGAAGCGTTCGGCATCTGGATCCGAGAAGACCCGGTGCACGGACGTCTATGGCACGACACCAAACGCAACGTCTGGGTGCCCTTCTAGGGAT
>CALDGN010000396.1 GCA_937942965.1 uncultured Acidimicrobiales bacterium
GACGGCATTGCGGCACTCTCTCGTGCGATCCGCCGTACCCGCGCCGGCCTCAAGGACCCCAAGCGTCCGAGCGGCTCGTTCATCTTCCTCGGCCCGTCGGGCGTTGGTAAGACCGAGCTGGCCAAGACGCTGGCCGAGTTCCTGTTCGGCGACGAATCGTCCCTCATCAGCCTCGACATGTCCGAGTACATGGAGAAGCACACCGTCAGCCGCCTGGTGGGTTCGCCCCCCGGCTACGTCGGCTACGACGAGGGTGGCCAGCTCACCGAAGCCGTGCGCCGCAAGCCGTTCTCGGTGGTGCTGTTCGACGAAGTCGAAAAGGCTCACCCTGACGTGTTCAACACGCTGCTGCAGATCCTCGAAGAGGGTCGCCTGACCGACTCACAGGGTCGTTCGGTCGACTTCCGCAACACCGTGCTGATCATGACCTCGAACCTCGGTACCCGGGATCTCCGCAAGGCGAACCTCGGCTTCACCAAGTCCGACGAGGCCATGAGCTACGAGCGCATGAAGGACAAGGTCAACGACGCACTCAAGGACCACTTCCGTCCTGAGTTCCTGAACCGCATCGACGAAACGATCGTGTTCCACGAGCCGACGCTTGGCGAGATCACCCAGATCGTCGATCTCATGATCAAGCGTGTCCGCAACCAGCTCGAGTCCCAGGGCATGGGCCTTGAACTCACCGACGGTGCCAAGACGCTGCTGGCCGAACGCGGCTACGACCCAACGCTCGGTGCACGTCCATTGCGTCGTGCGATCCAGCGCATGGTCGAAGATCCGCTGTCCGAGAAGCTCCTGTACAAGGAGTTCCGTGCCGGTCAGATGATCATCGTCGACATCGAAGAGGATCCTGAGCGCCCCGGCGAAAAGCAGATCGTCTTCTCGAGCGTTGAGGGCTTCGAACCTCCGGTCGAAGAGATGGCTGCCGTCGAGTAGCACTCGTTCGCTTCGAACATTCGCCGATCCCCGCCTCCTCGATCCCGAGGGGCGGGGATTCGTCGTTTTCGGCGCACACCCTGTCCCGCACAGTGACGCGCATCGGTTGTGAGGTGCTGATCGGGGCCTGACGGCCGCAGTGCAGATGCGGGCACCTGATCGTCATGCGTCGTGCACGCAGCCGACACATCGACTTGGTTGCCTAGGTTTATGCTCGAAACCGAACCGCGCGACGCGCCGGAGCCCGAATCGCAACCTCATGTGGTCGTGGTGGGCAACGGCATGGTGGGTCAGCGATTTGTCGACGATCTCGTCGCGGTCGACGCGGACTGGAAGATCACCGTCATCGGTGAGGAACCCGTCGCTGCGTATGACCGGGTTGCACTGTCGAGCTATTTCGACGGTGTGAGTCTCGACGAGCTGACGCTTACGCCCGCGGCCGACATGATCGACAACGGCGTCGATCTTCGGCTCGGCGTCGCCGTCGAATCGCTCTCGTGCGCTGACCAACAGGTCACGCTGTCAGATGGCTCGGTGGTTGGCTACGACCATCTGGTACTCGCCACGGGATCCGATCCGTTCGTTCCGCCGATCGACGGGGCAGATCTCGACGGATGCTTCGTGTACCGCACGATTGCGGATCTCGATGCGATCCGGGCATGGGCGGAGCGCCCCGATGTCGAACAGGGCATCGTCGTCGGCGGCGGTTTGCTCGGTCTCGAGGCCGCGAACGCACTGCGCAATCTCGGCCTGGAGACGACGGTGATCGAGATGGCGGATCGGCTGATGCCGCAGCAACTCGATGCACCCGCGTCCGCGATGCTCGGGCGCTGGGTGAACGCCCTCGGGGTCGAGACCGAAGTCGGATTTGCGACGAGCCGCATCGTCGGCGACGCCGGCGTTCGTTCGCTCGAAGGCGCGGACGGCCAGGTACTTCCCGCGCACATCGTTGTGTTCTCGGCCGGTATCCGGCCTCGTCACCAACTCGCCGCCGAGGCTGGACTCACGATTGGTGAGCGCGGGGGAGTGGTCGTTGACGATCGCTGCCGGACTTCGGATCCTGCGATCTCCGCCATCGGCGAGGTCGCGTGCCATGCGGGTCGCGTGCACGGACTGGTCGCTCCGGGGTACGCCATGGCCCGCTGCGTGGTCGATCAGCTCGCCGGGTCCGGTGCGGAGCAGTTCGCTCCTACCGAGACGGCCACCAAGCTGAAACTGCTCGGCGTCGACGTCGCCACCTTTGGCGTACCGGTAAGCGAGAGCGTCGAGCGAGTGGAATTCACTGACCCGGCGGAACGTATCCACCGTCGGGTCACCGTCACCGACGGGCACATCTCGGGGGGTGTGTTCGTCGGTGACATCTCGAACTTCGACGTGCTGGCCGCACTGGTCGGAACACCGGCTGAAGACGTTGCGCTCGCCAGCTTGGTCGTTCCCGCCGGATTGGCCGGACCCGTGTCGGTGGACATCCCCGACTCGGCGCTCCTGTGCTCCTGCAACAACGTGGATCGGGGCACCGTCCGAGCGGCGGTCCAAGATGGCCAGCACACGCCAAGCGAGCTGACGGCATGCACGAACGCCGGCACAGGCTGCGGCGGGTGCGTGCCGGACCTGGTGTCACTGCTCCGCAACGAGCTGGACCGCCTGGGCATCGTCGCTGACCGGTCGCTGTGCCCGCACTTCGCGTACAGCCGACAAGAGCTATTCGACCTCATCCGCTTCCATCGCCACCAACGTTGGTCTGCCGTCCTGCGTGCCCACGGCACCGGCCGAGGCTGCGAAGTCTGTCGACCAGCTGTCGCCTCGATCCTCGCTTCGCTCGGGAACGGGTACATCCTCGACGGCGACCAAGGCGCCCTGCAGGACACCAACGACCATGCGCTCGCGAACATGCAGCGCAACGGCACGTACTCGGTCGTGCCTCGGGTGCCAGGCGGTGAAATCACGCCAGGGCAGCTGATCGCGCTCGGCGAGATCGCCGAAGAGTTCGATCTGTACACCAAGATCACGGGCGGCCAACGCATCGATCTCTTTGGTGCGCAATTGCATGAGCTGCCCGAGATCTGGTCCCGCGTTATCGACGCCGGCCTCGAGTCCGGGCATGCGTACGGCAAAGCGCTGCGCACCGTCAAGAGCTGCGTCGGCGACACCTGGTGTCGCTACGGCGTGCAGGATTCGGTGACGATGGCGATCGACGTCGAGCGGCGGTACCGAGGTCTGCGAGCTCCGCACAAGCTCAAAGGTGGTGTCTCCGGCTGCACCCGAGAGTGCGCCGAGGCCCAAAGCAAGGACTTCGGACTGATCGCAACCGAGGCCGGTTGGAACCTCTATGTGGCCGGCAACGGTGGACGCACACCTCGCCACGCCGATCTCTTCGCTGCCGACCTGTCGGCCGCCGACGCGATCCGCTATCTCGACCGGTTCCTCATGTTCTACATCCGGACCGCAGACAAGCTGCAGCGGACCGCGGGCTGGTTCCAGGAACTCGAAGGCGGCATGGAGTACCTGCGGGAGGTCATCGTCGACGACGTGCTCGGGATCGCCGATGAACTCGATGCCGACATGGAGCGCCACGTCGAGACGTACCAATGCGAGTGGACCGAGACGCTGGATGATCCGGCGCGGATGGCCCGCTTCGTCGAGTTCGTCAACGCACCTGACGAGCACTCGACGCCGGTATGGATCAGCGAGCGAGGCCAACGTGTGCCGGCGCCTCCGATCTCCCCGCCTGCGGCGGGGCTTGCGCCGGCCCTCGCTTCTGCGGGATCAGCGCTCCGATGACCGATGTGCTGCCCGCGGTGGCGACCGTCGACGTCGACAAGGAGAGCGAGTGGCTCGATGTGTGCGGCGTCGACGTCGTGACGCCTGATCGAGGCGTGGCGGTACTCGTCCGCGGGACACCCGTCGCGATCTTTCGCCTCGCTGCCGTCGCTGGTGCGAGCGACGAGCAGTGGTTTGGTGTTGACCACATCGATCCGCATACGGGCGCACCTGTCATGGCCCGAGGCCTCGTCGGCTCGACGATCGTCGATGGCGTCGACGTGCCGACGATCGCGTCGCCGCTGCATAAGCAACGCTACGACCTGCGCACCGGGGTGGGCCTGGGCGACGAAACGACGGCGCTCCGCACCTGGACGGTCACGGTTTTCGACGGTCGAGTACTCGTGGGCACATCGGAGATGTCACCGGCCTGAAATATTGGGGAAACGAGCGGGCGACACACTGCGGCGGTGAGCGAAGTGCTGCGCGGCTACACCATTGGTGTCACCGCAGATCGACGAAGTGAAGAGCAGATTGCGCTGCTTGAAGGCCGTGGCGCCGAATGCCTGCATGGCCCCACGATCCGCACGCATGCGCTGCTTGCGGAGGATTCGATCCATACCGCGACGATCGATGTCATCGCGAACCCGCCCGACGCCTTTGTGGCGCTGACCGGGATCGGCATCCGGGGCTGGTTCGAGGCGGCGGTCGCGTTCTCGCTTGGCACGGAACTTCAGGATGCACTTGCTGACGCGCGCACCTTCGTTCGGGGCCCCAAAGCCCATGGCGCCGCAACCACGGTCGGCCTCGAAGTCGAGTGGGTGGCACGATCGGCGACCGCCGATGAGGTCTTTGACCATGTGCTTTCGGTGCTCGAGCCGGGTGCGTCGATCGTCGTGCAGAATGATGGCGCGCCCGGCCAACCCTTGGTCGATCGGTTTGTCGAAGCGGGTTTCGAAGCCCGAGGTGTGGCGGTGTATCGCTGGTCGATGCCGATCGACCTGGCGCCAGCCGAGGTTCTCGTTCGTTCCATCATCGAGCGGCGCACCGATGCCGTGACCTTCACCTCGGCTCCAGCCATCGATCACCTCCAAGCGGTCGCCTGCGATCTCGGCTTGGGTGATGCGATGGCGGCCGCGTTTGCGCAACAAGTCCTACCGGTGTGCGTCGGGCCCGTTACGGCCGCCCGAGCTGAAGCCGTCGGCTTTGGCGAACCCATGCAGCCAGTGCGCCCTCGGCTGGGCGCCATGGTGCAACAACTGACCGATGCACTGACCGCTCGCTCCCAACAGTTTGACCTCGCTGGACGCTCGGTGGAGCTCCGCGGCCGCCTCGTGAGCATCGACGGTTCGGAGCCCGTCCGACTGGCCGTGCGTGAACGGTCGGTGTTGTTGGCACTGCTCGATCGACCGGGCGTTGTCCGATCCAAAGACCAGCTGCTCGACACCGTCTGGGGAAGCCGCGACGTCGGCACGCACGTGGTCGAAGTCACCGTTGGTCGTCTCCGGCGACGCCTTGGCCCCGCAGGCGAAGGTATCGAAACCGTGATTCGCCGCGGCTACCGAGCCAGCGCCATCTAACACTGCACTACCAGCGCACAGTGACCTGCGTCGCTCGTGAGGTGTCCGATCATCGAGCCCTAGCCCGGTTGCCTGACCGGGACACAGCGTTCACCAGCAGGGGACAGTACCGAAACATCGCACCGATCTACTGCCGTCACCCAAGGAATGAATGTGAGGGTGACCGTGAGCAACAACAACTTTGGTGCAAGCAACAATCTAGGTCGACGGGACGTGCTGTTCGGGCTCGGAGCCGTAGCCGCAGCTGGCTTGATCTCGAGCTGCGGAGGCAGCGACGCCGCGACGACCACCACAGCATCGCCGACCGCGACGGCCGGTACGGGCGCAGTGCCCGCCGCTGCCCCCGCCGGTGGCGCACTTGAGAAGGCCTCGCTGACGCTCGGCTTCATCAAGCTGACCGACATGGCGCCGCTCGCCATCGCCAAGGAGAACGGCTACTTCCTCGACGAAGGACTCAACGTCACGCTCGAGGCCCAGGCCAACTGGAAGGTCCTGCTCGACGGCGTCATCGATGGTCAGCTCGACGGTGCCCACATGCTTGCCGGCCAGCCACTTGCTGCGACGATCGGCTACGGAACCGAAGCACCGCTGATCGCGCCGTTGAGCCTCGACCTGAACGGCAACGGCATCACCGTGTCGAACGAGGTCTGGGACATCATCCGGCCCAACCTGCCCGAGAACGAAGACGGCAACCCCATCCACCCGATCTCGGCCGAGGTGCTGCGCCCGGTGATGGAGCAGTTCGCCAGCCAGGGCAAGCAGTTCAACATGGGCATGGTCTTTCCGGTCTCGACCCACAACTACGAGCTCCGCTACTGGCTCGCCGCCGGCGGGATCTCCCCCGGCTACTACACCGCCGGCGACGCGGTCGGCGAGGTTTCGGCTGAGGTGCCGCTCTCGGTCACGCCGCCGCCGCAAATGCCCGCAACGATGGAGGCCGGGACGATCGACGGCTACTGCGTCGGCGAGCCATGGAACCAGGCGGCCGTTGCCAAGGGCATCGGCGTGCCGATCGCCACCGACCAGCACGTGCAGACGCTGAACCCGGAAAAGGTGTTCGGACTGCGCGAGGACTTCGCCACGACGAACCCGAACACGACCAAGGCGATGCTGCGGGCGATCATCCGGGCTCAGCAGTGGCTCGACGAGAACGACAACGCCAACCGCGAAGCGGCGGTCGAGATCCTCGCCCAGCCGAACTATGTCGGTGCCGACTTCGAAGTCATCGCCGCATCGATGACCGGCGTATTCACGTTCGAACAGGGCGACACGCGACCCGCACCCGACTTCAACATCTTCTTCCGTGACTTCGCCGGCTACCCGTTCTACAGCGATGCGATCTGGTACCTGAGCCAGATGCGCCGGTGGGGCCAGATCGCCACCGATCAGACCGACGACTGGTTCGTCGAGACGGCCCAGTCGGTCTACCGGCCGGACCTGTACATGAACGCCGCGATGTCGCTTGTCGATGAGGGCGTCATCAAGGACTCGGATCTGCCCGACACCGACGGCTTCCGTGGTCCCCAGGATGACTTCATCGATGGGATCGTCTTCGACGGAAGCAAGCCCAACGAGTACCTCGAGTCGTTGCCGATCGGTCTCAAGGCCGGCCAGACGGTGTCGACCTCAGGCGTGGAGGGCTGACCGGTGAGCACGATCGTCACCGACGAAGTACTCGAGGCGGAGGAGCCGGTCGTCGAGGACGACGAGGGCGATGATGCCGAGGTCGCGTCGTCGAGCGTCCGCCGATCGATCTCGGTCTCGCCGAAGTGGTTCGCTGCCAACCTGCTGCCACCTGCGCTCGGCATCGGTGCGTTCCTGCTCCTGTGGGCGCTCTTGGCGCCGCGCGTGAACACATCGCTCGGCGCACTTCCTGGGCCGGCCGAGGTGCTCGATGCCGGGCGCGAACTCTGGAACGAGTACCGGGCGAGCCAGGCCGACGAGGCCGCGTTCTACGCCGCTCAAGAAGTCCGCAACGTCGACCTTGCCGCCGCAGGGCAACCGTTGCAGGACTTCCAGTTCAGCGGCCCGCCGACGTTCCTCGACCAGATCTGGACGAGTCTGCGCACGGTCGCTCTGGGCTTCGGTATCGGCGTCGTCGTCGCCGTGCCACTCGGCCTGCTGAGTGGCCTGTCGGTGCTATTCAAGCGGGCCATCAACCCGCTGGTGCAGATCTTCAAGCCGGTCAGCCCGTTGGCGTGGCTTCCGATCGTCACGATGGTCATCTCGGCCACCGTCACCTCGTCGGATCCGCTGCTGCCGAAGAGCTTCATCATCTCGGCGCTCGTCGTCACGCTCAACTCGTTGTGGCCGACGCTGATCAACACCGCCGTGGGTGCGGCGTCGGTCGACCCGGACCTGCTCAACGTCGCCGAGGTTCTTCGCCTGGGATGGTGGACTCGACTGCGCAAGATCGTCTTGCCATCAGCCTTGCCGTACATCTTCACCGGCATGCGCCTGTCGCTTGGCGTCGGCTGGATGGTGCTGATCGCTGCCGAGATGTTGGCGCAGAACCCGGGCCTCGGGAAGTTCGTGTGGGACGAGTTCCAGAACGGCAGCAGCCGCTCGCTCTCTCGGATCATGTTTGCCGTCGTTGTGATCGGCGTGATCGGCTTCTTGCTCGATCGCCTGATGGGCCTCGCTGAATCGTACGTCGGTCGGAAGCGACTCGCCCGATGACGGTGATCGACCTCGACACGGAACTGGACCAGGCGAACGTAGGTGTGCCTGCGCTCTCGTTGCGGAACTTGACCAAGTCGTATGGCAGCGGCGATGCGGCCACGCACGTGCTCGCTGGCCTGGATCTCGAGGTCGCGCCAGGGGAGTTCCTGGCCATCCTGGGATTCAGTGGATCGGGCAAGACCACGCTCGTGTCGGCCATGGCAGGTCTCATCGATCTCGACGTCGGCGAGGTCCTGGCCAACGGCGAACCGATCGACGGCCCCGGGACCGACCGCGGCGTCATCTTCCAGAACTACTCGCTCATGCCCTGGCTGACGGTCGAGGAGAACATCGCCTTGGCCGTCGATGCGGTGCATGGCTCAACGATGAACCGCAGTGAGCGCAGCGCGCTCGTGTGGGAGACGATCGAACTCGTCGGCCTGACCCACGCGGCGGACCGCCGCTTCCGCCAACTCTCTGGCGGCATGCGCCAGCGCGTTGCCGTGGCCCGTGCCCTGGCCGGCAAGCCCGAGATCTTGCTCATGGACGAGCCGCTCTCGGCGCTCGACGCCCTGACGCGAGCGAAGCTGCAAGACGAGATCGAACGGATCCGCAGCCAGGAGCAGCGCACGATTGTGCTCGTCACCAACGACGTTGACGAGGCACTTTTGCTGGCCGACCGGGTTGCGTTGCTCGAACCTGGCCCGGCGGCCGGCATCGCCGACGTCTTTGACGTCGCGCTCGAACGTCCCCGCGTCCGCACCGAACTCAACAACGACCTGGCCTACACCGACCTGCGACGTTCGATCGTCAACCGGCTGAACGAGCTCTCGCCGACCGCAGCAGCCACGCTCATCGGTGCCGACGGCATCGCCACCGAAGCCCCGGATCTAGAACCCGCCGACCTGTCGCCGCCCAAGGCGTACCTCGACGCGGCCGAGACGGCGTTCCCCCGTCGCTACTTGGAGTTCAGCGACCTCAAGAAGATCTACCCAACGCCAGATGGCCCGCTGACGGTGGTCGAGGGGATTGACCTGCACCTCGACAAGGGTGAGTTCGTCTCGCTCATCGGGCACTCCGGCTGCGGCAAATCCACCGTGCTCACCATGACAGCCGGACTGAACGAGATCAGCGACGGCTGGATCGCCCTCGACGGGCAGTACGTCTCGCAGGCCGGCCCGGACAAGGCTGTCGTGTTTCAAGCGCCGTCGCTGTTCCCGTGGTTGACGGCTCGCGAGAACGTGGCGCTGGGCGTCGAGCGCGTCTATCCCGACGCATCCCGAGAGGAACGTGCCGAGGTTGTCGACTACTACCTCGACCGCGTCGGTCTCACCGCCGCCAAGGACAAGCAAGCAAGCGATCTCTCGAACGGCATGAAGCAGCGCGTCGGTCTCGCTCGAGCGTTCGCGCTCAGCCCCAAACTGTTACTGCTCGACGAACCGTTCGGCATGCTCGACAGCCTCACCCGCTGGGATCTCCAGGACGTGCTCGTCGAAGTCTGGAACCGAAGCGCCGTCACCACGATCTGCGTCACCCACGACGTCGACGAAGCGATCCTGCTGGCCGATCGAGTGATCATGATGACGAACGGCCCGAATGCTCGGATCGGTGAGATCCTCGAGGTCGACCTTCCTCGGCCCCGCGACCGCAAGCTGCTGCTCGAAGACCCTCGCTTCTACTCGTACCGCGAACGAGTGCTGCGCTTCCTCGAAGAGTACGAGCACGGCGCGCACGGAGACAGCTGATGGTGTCCGGGGCGCGCTCAGGTGCAGGCGGGTTGGTGGCAGCCGACTTGGTGGAGACCCACTGCCCGTTCTGCGCATTGAACTGTGGCCTGCGCCTCGAAGTGACTCGCAATCGAGTCACCGACATGTCGACCTGGCCAGAGTCGCCGCTCACATCGGGCGCACTCTGCATCAAGGGCCGCCTCGCCCACGAACAGGTCCATCACCCTGAGCGGCTCACGCGACCCTTGTTGCGCACCGGGAACGACTTCACCGAGATCGACTGGGACGAAGCGTTCTCTCGCACCGTGCGTGGCTTCACGAAGATCGCGGACAAGCGCGGTCGCGACGCGAACGCGGTCTTGTCAGGCGGCTCGCTGACCAACGAAAAGGTGTACCTGATCGGCAAGCTCGCCCGGCTCGGGCTGGGCACGCGCCACGTGGATTACAACGGCCGCTTCTGCATGAGCTCGGCCGCCGCGGCGAACATGACGGCGTTTGGTCGAGACCGAATGATGACGCCGCTCGCCGAGCTGCAGCGAGCCGATGTCGCCGTCATCGTCGGTGCAAACCTGTCGGCCGCGTTCCCAGTGCGCATCCCGCCGTTGATCGACGGGATCCGCAAGCGCGGTGGCCGGGTCGTCGTGATCGACCCTCGGGCATCGAGGTTCGTGAAACCCGACGACCTGCATCTTCCGATCCGCCCGAGCACGGACGCAGTGCTGTTCGGCGGGCTGCTCCGCGAGATTGCCGAGCAGGGACTGGTCGATACCGAGTTCGTCGCCAATCGAACGTCGGGCTTCAACGAAGCGATTGCTGCCGTGCAGTCGCTGACGCTGGAACGGGTCGCGAGCATCTGCGACATCGCACCCGAGCTCGTGCGCGAAGCCGCCACGGTGATCGCGGGCACGCGGTCAGCCATGTGGCTGCACGGTCGTGGACCCGAGCAACAGATCGGCGGCGTCGACAATGTGCTCGCACTGATCAATGTCGGACTCGCGTGTGGCCATGTCGGTCGCCCCGGCGCGGGCATCAACATGTTGACGGGGCAGCGCAACGGCCAGGGCGGCCGCGAGTGGGGGCAGCGCTGCAATCAGCTTCCTGCCGGACGCAACATCGAGAACGCAGAGCATCGCGAGGTCGTCGCTGATCGCTGGGGCATCGACGAAGAGAGCCTGCCTGGCGCGGGCCGCACCTATGTCGAGATCCTCGAAATGGCAGGCCGCGGCGAGATCAAAGGCCTGTTGTCGATCTGCACGAACATGTCCGTGAGCGCACCCGACCTGCACTCGGTCGGAGAGCAGATGGCCGCGCTCGACCATGTGGTCGTCGTCGACCCGTTCTTCTCCGAATCCGCCCGCCACGCGGACATCGTCTTCCCGGGGTCGGTCTTTGCCGAAGAGAGCGGAACGATCACGACGATCGAGGGGCGGGTAGTTCGCATCGACCAGGCCGTATCGCCGGTGCCCGGGCTGTCCGATCTCGACATTCTTCGTGAGCTTGGCGAGCGATTCGGCGTTGGCGACCAGTTCGCCTTCGAGAGCGCCGAGATGGTGTTTGACGAGATGCGAGCCGTGTCGGCCGGTGGGCCGGTCGACTACGCAGGCATCACGTGGGAGCGGCTCCGGAGCGAACCGGGCGTCTTCTGGCCGTGCCCGTCGCTCGACCACCCCGGAACGCCGCAGCTCTACACCGAACGATTCGCCCACCCCGACGGTCGAGCCCGGTTCCACCCGTTGGCGCCGCTCGATGAGTCGGTCGAGCACGTCGACGAGTTGGTGCTGACGACCGGTCGCGTGCTGTCGCAGTTCCTCTCCGGCAACCAGACGATGCGGATCAGTGGACTCGATCGACGAGCGACGGCTCCGGTGCTCGAAGTCCACCCAACCACCGCCCGCCGTGTCGGTCTCGAAGAGGGCGAGCTGGCGCAGGTATCGAGCAAGCTCGCAAGCTCGGTCCTGGCGTGGACGGCAAACGCCGACCTGCGGACCGACACCGTGTTTCTGCCGTATCACTGGCCCGAATGCAATCGCTTGATCGCCGCAGACCTGGACCCGATCAGCGGGATTCCAGGCTTCAAATACACCGCGATCTCGCTCGCTCCCGCGCCAGGTGGAAGCGACCCAGCCGCTGATGGAGCGGTGCCGGTCGGAGGGTTTACGTACTCGTAATGCTGCCCGAACGTTCACGACGCACGTGCTCCATAGGTTGCCGCTCATGAACCTCCGTGGTCACTTCGCGAAGCCATCCCCGGATGCGGCTGTCCGAACGGTACGTGGCTCGGCTGCAAGCGGGCCGCATCATCGCCCGTATGTGTTGGCGTGGAAGCTCGCGGACCGTCGGGTCGTTGTTGTCGGCGCGGGCATGATCGGCACGGCGAAGATCGAGACGCTGCTTGAGTCGGGCGCTCGGATCGTCGCCATCGACCCGACGCCAACACAACGTGTCGAAGACCTCGCCGAGCGAGGCATGGTGCGCCTGAAGCGGCGGAGCTTCCGACCGAGCGACCTGGCCGCGACCGCGCTGGTGATCGCCGCGACGGGTTCGCCGAAGACGAACCGCTTCATCCGCCGCTCAGCCCGAGTCTTTGGCGCCGTCGTGAATGCGGTCGACGACCCGCCGAACTGCGACGTCACCGTGCCGGCTGTGATCCGACGGGGTCCAGCGACGATCGCCATCACGTCTGGCGGAGCGACGCCAGCCGGCGCCCGCTACTTACGCGAGTCGCTCACCGAGACGATCGACGCGGCGCTGCCCGAGGGATTCGGCGGACTCCTGCGAGAGGCCGACGAGGCCCGCCGCGAACTGCGCAGCCGAGGCGGCTATCGCTACGACTACTACGCATGGAAGCACCACTTGTTCGAGCCCGGCCACGACGCCCTCGCCCGAGGCACGTATCGGTTCGGTGAGCTGCGCGACCGCTTCCTCACCAGCTTCAGAGCGCATGAGCCGAGTCCGATGGGACGCGTGACGCTCGTCGGCGCCGGACCTGGTGGCGCTGACCTAATCACGGTCCGCGGCGCCCGGGCGCTCGCCGCTGCCGACGTGGTCGTCTACGACCGACTCGCCGATCCCGAACTGCTCGCCCTCGCACCCGTCGCCGCGGAACGGATTCCGATGGGCAAGGCCAAAGGCACCGGCGCTCGCCAGTCCGCGATCAATGCCGCGCTGATCGAGCGAGCACGCACCGGCGATCACGTGGTGCGGCTCAAAGGTGGCGACCCGTTCGTCTTCGGCCGTGGCAGCGAAGAAGTCGCTGCACTGGTCGATGCAGGCATCCATGTCGAGGTCGTACCTGGCGTGTCCTCGGCGCTTGCCGCTCCCGCATTGGCGGGCATCCCTTTGACCGACCGGTCGTGTGCGTCGTCGTTCACCGTCGTCAGCGGACATCGAGCCGACGGCACCGACCTGCGGGTGCCCGCAGCCGCTTCACCGGCAACGACACTCGTGGTGCTGATGGCCGCATCGACTGCCGATGCGATGGCGCGGTTGTTGCTTGACCTTGGCTGGGAACCGGCGGCAATGGCGGCCTTCGTCCACGCCGCCGGCACCACGCGTCAAGCGTCCGCGGTGCGCCGTCTCGACGAGGTCGCCGAACACGGCTGCCCGTTCGGATCGCCCGCAGTCATGGTCGTCGGCCCCACCGTCGAGCACGCACACCTCGCTTCCGTTGCGACCCGCGCGACAGTCACGCCGGTACTCGTCGACTAAACAAGCCGACCCGCATTCGACGCGTACAGCGCACGGTGGGCGCGCCCACCGCTGCGAGGGTGCATACTCGGTGCGTGCGAGCGACGTTCCGCGTGGTGTTGGCGGCTGCCCTTCTGCTCGTACTGGCTGGATGCCGGGTTGACGCGACCGTCGATGTCGAGGTCACCGACGACGGTTCGGGAACCGTGTCGATCGAGGCTGTCTTCGACGAAGCTGCCTCGCAGACCCTCGGTGGAGCCGACGGCATTGCCGAGCAGCTCTTCGTCTCCGACCTCGCGGCAGCAGGCTGGGCGATCACACGACCCGAGGTCGGGGCCGACGGCACAACCCGCATCGTGGCATCCAAAGACGTGCCCGACCGCGACCAGTTCCAAGCAGTACTCGACGAGATCGCCGGTCCGGGCGTGTTCCGCAACGTCGCCATCGAGACGACCGACGCGTTCGCAGAGCATCGCCAGTCCTTGTCGTTCGATATCGATCTTGTCCGGGGCTGGAACCTGTTCAGTGACGCAGGCGTTGCCGAGGCGCTCGACGGCGAACCGTTCGGCGTGCCGATCGAGCAGCTGACCGATGGTCGATCGATCGACGAGATCATCGGCCTCACCGTCAACGCGAGCGTCGTGGGCGATGACGGCGAGTCGCCCTCGGCAGCGACCTATGCGCCACGTTTCGACGAGCCACCGGTTCCCGTGCGGCTCGAGGCGCTCGTCGAGCAGTCGACGGCGGTGCTGCTGCGATGGATCGCCTACGCCGTGGGTTCGCTCTTCGTGCTGTCGTTGTTGCTCGCGATCACGGGCCTCTGGCTGGAGCGGCGCGCCGACCGTTTGCGCCCGCAGGTCACGCCTGCCCAGCTCCGCACCCGCATCCCCGAAGCATCGGCGCCGAGCGACACCAGTCGCCCAGGTTCTGGCCGCGCTGGTTCTGGTCGGGCGGCCACGGGTCGAACAGGCACCGGTCGAACAGGCACCGGGCGATCTGGCGCACGCTCGCGTGCCGAGGGCCCGGTTCGCTTGGTCGTCATCGAGCCGCTCTCTGTGCTGTTCCAGCAATCCGAGTCGCCCGAGACCTACCTGCTTCCATTCGTCCGCCACAACGGCGGCGATGCCCGCGCCGACGTAATTCTCGATGCGTACGAGGACCTCTTGCGCGGCCGAATCACCACCGAGGACTTCTGGCCGGTGACAGGAGTGCAAGGACCGATCACCGAGACCGATCGGGTCTTCATGGAGATGCGCTGGCTGCGAAAGGAAGCACCGCCGTTTCTGAAAGAACTCGAACGTCGCCGCATCCCGGTTGCCGCGATCAGCAACGATGCCTCGACCTGGTCCCGAACGGTTCGTGAGCGCGAGCGGATGACCGCAATCTGGCCGTGGCTGGCATCGGGCGATGTCGGCGCGACCAAACCAGACGCCGGCATGTTCGAGCTGCTGCGTCGCGAAACCGGCACTGCGTATGCCCACTGCCTCTACATCGACACCAGAGTCGAGCATCTCGACGCAGCTCGTGATCTGGGCATGCGAACGGCGCTGTACAACGCCGACGGCCTAGAGATACCAGCCCTCGTCGGGCATCCCGTCGTCACGGACTTGCTGCAGCTCGTCCGCCAATCCAGCCGCTGAACCCCCTGGGGTCGCACCTGAAAGCGGTTCACTTCGACAGGTGGTAAACGAACAAGCGTTCGATTTGTCACATGTGGGAACTAAGCTCGACCCATGGCTCGAGCGAAGACCATCTACGAATGTTCCACGTGTGGCGACCAAGCCCCCAAGTGGATGGGCCGTTGCAATGGCTGCGGCCACTGGAACACGTTGGTCGAATCCGTCATCGGCGGCGACGCGCCGAGCGCGGCTTCTGCCGCGCCAGCTCCCTCAGCTGGACATCAGCCCGCGGTGCCGCTGGCCGAGCTTGATGAACGGGCCTGCATCCCCATGCCGACCGGCATCGACGAGTTCGACCGTGTCCTTGGCGGAGGGTTGGTCGCGGGCTCGATTTCGCTGGTTGGCGGTGAGCCCGGCGTCGGCAAGTCGACGCTGCTGAGCCAGGTATCGGCCGCCTGGGCTGAGCATCACGGAACCGTCCTGTCGGTCTCGGCCGAAGAGTCCCCGCAGCAGGTGTCGGCGCGGTTCAAGCGCCTCGAACTTGGCGGCGAGGGTGTGCATGTCGGCGGCGACTGCAACATCAACGGCATCTTGTCCGACCTGGCGACGTTGCGCCCGGGGCTGGCGATCGTCGACTCGATTCAGACAGTGTTCGATCCTGACTTGTCGTCCGCTCCCGGTTCGGTTGCCCAGGTTCGCCAGTGCTCGCATCGTCTCGCTGTCGCGGCGCGCGAGTTCAACTGCGCCATCGTGCTCGTCGGCCAGGTCACCAAAGACGGTGGCATCGCCGGGCCGCGAGTGCTCGAACACCTGGTGGACACGGTGCTGTCCTTCGACGGCGAGCGCGAGCTCGGCCTGCGCGTGCTCCGAGCGCTCAAGCATCGCTTCGGGCCGACCGGCGAGCTGGGCGTATTCGAAATGACGGGCCAAGGCCTGCAGACGGTCGAAGACCCATCTGGCCGCATGCTCGGCGATCGCTTGAGCGATGTGCCCGGCTCTGCCGTTGCCGTCACCATCGAAGGTCGACGAGCCGTCGTGCTCGAAATGCAAGGCCTGGTCGTACCCGGTGCCCCGAACCCACGTCGTTCAGCCCAGGGCTATGACCAGAAGCGTCTGGCGATGCTGCTCGCCGTGCTCGACAAACAGATGAGCCTCGGCGTTGGACAACAAGACGTCTACCTGTCGGTCGTTGGCGGCATGCGAGTCAACGAGCCGGGCTCCGACCTTGCGGCCTGCGCGGCGATTGCAAGCTCGGTCCTGAACAAGGCCATCGCGTCCGAAGTCGTGGCCATTGGCGAGGTCGGACTTGCCGGCGAACTCCGGTCCGCGTCGGCCGTCGACCGCCGGTTGCAAGAAGCGGCTCGCCTCGGCTTCCGCAAAGCAGTCGTTCCTGAGTCCGACGCAGCAACCGAGGCGGACATCGAGATCGTGGGTGCGACCAATGTCGTCGCTGCGCTCGATGCGCTCGGTCTCGAAGCCAGCACCTACAAGCCGATCCCCAAGAATCCGAACGGCGCTGGTGGACACGGTGGGCCCGGCCCCAACAACCAGCGCGTCCGCAAGGCCCGCCAAGCAGGCCAGCGCTACAGCGAGTTCAGCGACCTGTTGCTCGATCGTGGCGACAACAGCGCCATTGGTCAGATCCCCGACGGGTACGTGCACGGTGGCTTCGACACCGACGGGGGCCTACGCCTCGTGCCCGACGACAGCTTCTAAAAGCGGACTGCCCGGGCTCAGGCCAGGCGATCCGTCAGTTCGTTGATGACGCCCAGCCACTCGACCAAGCTGTCGGTCTCGGCCCACAGCTGAAAAACCTCGGACCGCTCGCGATCGATCACGCGGCCGATCGCAGCGCGCGCATCGGTCGCCAGTGCTTCGGTGTCTGGGAACGTCGCCGCAGCGACCCAAAGGGTGACCGGCTCGGCGTAGGACGTTTGCTCGCCGCCGCCGGAACGCAATCGGGCTACGACGTCAGCTGCAACGAGTGCGTTGTTTCCCTCGTCGACGTCGAGATAGGGCAGCTGCTTGGCCAGGCCGAACGCTTGCTGGATCGCTCCCATGCCCCGTTCGGAAATCGTCGTCGCGAAGTCGGCTGCCGCGTCGTTGTCATAGATGCCGGTTCCCCACGCACCCATGCCGCAACCCGTTGGTTAGCGGGAGCGGATTGTCAGCTGCTGCCGGTTGGTGATCCGGTAGCCGCCGTCGGTCTGGGCCAGCCAACCGAGCTTGATGAACTGGTTGATCGACTTGTTGACCCGCTCGCGTGAGGCGCCGACCATGCCGGCGAGTTCCTCTTGGGTGAGCGGCAATTCGAACTCGTCTTCTTCGCCGGCCATCTCAAGCAGGCGCTTGGCGGTGCGGCCGGTCACGTCGAGGAACACCGAATCGGCGAGCGCATTGTCCATGTTGCGCACTCGGGTCGAGAGCAAGCGAACGACGCCCCACAGGAGTGCGGGCTGGTTCGTGAACAGTTCTCGGACTGGCTCGAACGGCAGCTCGATCAGCTCGGATGGCTCAAGGGCTCGGGCATCGGCCGAGCGGCCTTGGCCCTCGTCGAACAAGCCCATCTCGCCGAACAGGTCGCCGTCTTCCATCAGCGCGACCATCGACTCACGGCCATCGAACGATCGGTTCGCGATGGCGATGCGGCCGGACACAACGACGTACAGCGACGAGGACTCGTCGTCTTGGCGGAAGAGGACATCGCCACGTTCGAGTGAACGGCGACGTCCGGATCCAGCGATCGTCTCGAGGTGTTCGATGTCGATGTTCTCGAACAGGGACGTTTCGGCGAGGACGGAAGCGTCAGTCATTGCGATCCTTTCCAGCGGGTGAGCAGAACGCATTGCTACGGTGACTTTTGCCACACTACTGGCCTGGGTGGCGCAACCGCGACCCACGAGGCCGTGATTCTTCGACCTGTCAGGATCGCTCACCATGCA
>CALDGN010000397.1 GCA_937942965.1 uncultured Acidimicrobiales bacterium
GGTGATCACGCGGTCGGCCATGTCGAGCACGAACTGGCGATGGGACACGGCCAAGACCGTGGTGCCGCGAGCGCGCACGTGGGACCAAAGCGAGCGTTCCGTCTCGACATCGAGCGCGCTCGACAGGTCGTCGACGAGGAGTAGCTCAGGGTTCGTGAGCAGGCTTCGGGCGGTTGCAACACGCTGGGCCTGCCCGCCCGAAAGGCGGAGGCCGCGGGCGCCGACCTTGGTCCCGACACCGTCAGGCATTTCGTCGAGATCGGTCCGAAGCGTCGTGACGTCGATGACCTCGTCGAGGAGGTCGGCCGAACGGCCAAGGGTGATGTTGTCGGCCAACGACTCGCTGAACAGCCGCGGCACCTGGGGGAGATGGGCCACGTTGGGCGGCACGAACCACGCACCGAGATCCTCGATCGTTTCGCCGTTCCAGCGGACCGTGCCCGCTTGACGTTCGACGAGCCCGGCGAGCGAGCGAAGCAGCGTCGACTTGCCTGACCCGACAGCCCCTGTGATGACCACGAACTCGCCGCCGTCGATGGTCAGGTCAAGATCCGAGACGCCGCCGCCGGTCGAAGGGTGCCGCGCCGTCAGGCCAGTGATCTCGAGGTGCATCAACTCGTTGCGGGCCGGGTCCGCGGACCGCAGAACCGGATCGTCACCGCGATCGATGTCGATCGGTCGCGACGCGAGGAGATCGTCGAAGCGCCCTGGTGCCACAAGCTCGCCCATGCGGCGGAGCGAGACCTTGGCCTGCTCGCGGGCAGTGACCAGACGGGACAGGAACCGTGGCACGTTGCCGAGCGTTTCGATGTAGGTCACGAAGAGCGCCATGTCGCCGACGGAGATCTCGCCTCGGCGAACGCTCGGGACCAGGACCAACAAGATGAGGCCCGTGCTGACATCGGAGGTGGTCGAGGTCAGCCCGTCAACGGATTGTTCGAGCACGACATGGCGCACGGCGGTCTTGCGCCGTGCTTCGGTATGGCGTTCGAGTCGTGCGACGACGGCAGGCTCTCGGGCGGCCAGGCGGAACGCGAGCATGCCGGCGAACGTCTCGCCCAGGAATGCGTTGACGGTGCCGGTGGCCTCGCGGTCGGCTTCGCTGGCCGTGTAGAGGCGAGGTCGGATCCAGCCGATGACGAGCGTCACGATCGCAACGGGGATCAAGACGATGAGTGCGGCCGGCAAGCTGATCGTCGCCATGACGAACAGAGCGCTCGCCCCGAATGCGATGTTGCCGAAGCCGTCGAGCCAGCTGTCGGACCAGATCACGGCGTCGCGGGCGTCATCGTGGAATCGTGAGATTGCTTCAGCCGGTCCCGCCGGGAGGCTGGCGCGTGCGGGTCCGCCACTCACGGTTTGTGCGTGCAACATGTTGGTGCGCAACGTCGTGAGGCCACCGACCCACCACCGGACGACGAACCAGATCGCGACCGCAAAGAGCACCATGCGAGCGCCTTCGGCGACGCCGATCGCAAGGAGCCACCGGCGCACGTTCTCGCCTGACTCGAGGGCGTCGAAGACCTGCTTGAGGAACCAGCCGGTGGCAAGCGGCGTCATGTAGAACGCAAGCCATGTCAACCAGCTTCGTGCCCATAGTCCGCCTCGAAAGGTGCCGACTCGCCATGCCGCGCGCATTGTCGGTATGGGTTGCGCTGGCGCGGGGTGAGTCGGGGTAGGGCGATCCGGTGTCGTGGCTTCGTCGAGGCTCATGACGCAGTGCCGATCTCGTCGACAGCGTCGAGACCGATCGCGAGCAGCTGGGCATAGCGGCTGTCGGGCTGGTCTCGGAGGGCGGCCGTGGCGCCGTGTTCGAGGATGCGTCCTTGGTCGAGTACCAGGACCTCGTCGAGGCGTTCGACGGTCGAGAGGCGGTGGGCGATCACGATCGCCGTGCGGTCGGCGAGTAGCCGATCGAACGCTGCGGTCACTCGGCGCTCGGTCTCGGGGTCGATGCGAGACGACGCCTCGTCGAGCAACACGAAGTCGGGAGAGCGAAGAAACAGCCGGGTCAGAGCGATCAGCTGGCCTTCGCCGGCCGACAGTCCACTTCCGTCGGGACCGAGCTTGGTGTCGAGCCCGTTCGGCATGGCCTCGATCCAGTCGAGTAGGTCAAGTTCGCCGAGGGCGGTCCGTAGCCGGTCGTCGGTGATCGTGTCGTCGTAGAGGGTGAGGTTGTCTCGAATGCTGGTCCCGAAGAGATGGACATCCTGCGAGACGACACCAGTGCGAGCCCGGAGATCCGCGATCGCAATGTCATCGAGCCCAACGCCAGCGAACGAGATCGAACCGGCGGTCGGGTCGACCAGGCGTAACAGGAGTCGCGCCAGCGTCGTCTTTCCCGAGCCGGTGCGGCCGAGCACGCCGAGGGTTCGACCGGCCCCCAGCTGCAAGGTGATGCCGTCGAGCACAGGCTGCGGGTCGTCCTCGTCGGGGTAGGCGAACGACAGCTGGTCGATCTCAAGACTCAAGGCGCCGCTCGGCAGCGTCGCCGAGCCGGCATCGTTGATCGACGATCGTTCGCCGAGCAGCTGAAGCGTGCGGACCATGCCGCCGGCAGCTCGTTGCACGCGCTCGGTCTCGTCCGCGAGCTTGCCGAGCGGCTCACGCATGATCTGGGTGTACTGGAAGATCAGATAGGCAGTGCCAAGGCTGATCGAGCCGTTGCGCAACAAGACGACGTCGAGCCCGAGCGCCAAGAGGCCGCCCACGACGAAGACGGCATTCGAGATAACCCAGAGGCCGACGCCTTGGCGCTCGCGCTGCAGTGCCGCCCGCAGGACTCGGCGACTTGCAAGCTGAAAGGTGGCGACGGCGTGACTCCCGCCGCCATTGCTACGCAGATCGTCGGCGCCGATGAGGCGCTCTTCGATCTCGCCGAGCATGCGTCCGGTCGCTGCTTGTTCCCCGGCGGCCTCGTCGACCGCGTGATTGCGAAGCCGGAACACCGTGGCAACGGCTAGAGACAGGTACACGGCGAGGCCAAGTCCGACCCGCCAGTCCTGGAAGATCAACACGATGACAATGCCGACCAGGGTCACCATGGCTGCGATTGCCTTGACCGCGAACCGGGCGATGAAGTCGCTGAGCGCGGTGACATCTCCGTCGACCCTGCTCACCAACTCGCCCGGGCTCGTGCTTCGGTGGAAGGCGAGGTCGAGCC
>CALDGN010000398.1 GCA_937942965.1 uncultured Acidimicrobiales bacterium
GAAGCAGCCCGCCCAACACGTAGTGGGTGACGGACAGGACGGGCTGAAGCACGACCGCGACGACCAGCACAAGTGCGGCGGTTAGCAACATCACACGAACGGCCGCTTGGAAGCGTCGCCGAAGTAGCTGCTCGACGACGCCGACCACGACGACCGTGCCGAGCGTGGTGAGGATGACGGGTAGTCGTTCGATCAGCATCGACGCGCCGAGCGCACCCATGATCAGCGGAATGCTCAGCATCGCCCAGAGCGTCAAGAAGCCGTTTGCGTCGGCACCGTCGGCAAGACGTTCGAGCGGTCGCCGGAGATGATCACGGAGCCCTTGGTTCGGCAGCCGGCCAGATGCGACTCGCCTACGCAACCCCAGTAGCTCGGACTTCTGCCGGAGGAGGTCGGACAGGGCCTTGCTCTCACCATCGTTACGTCGCTGCGGGTTCGCCTGTTGCGCCAGCGGAAGCAGACGGCCCTTGGCTCGGATCTGCTCGTCGAGGTCAAAGATCGCGCGATCGATCTTCTCGAGGTTCACGCGGCTTCGGAGCGCTGACGGCGGCAACGTGCCGTGCAGCCCCGCATGGCCGAGCGGGTCGGCCCACGAGACGCGCACATCGCCGCGGCGATCGAACTTCGGACCGGATGGCCCTCGTTCGGCATTGAGCGGGTCACCCGTGTCGATGCCCCACAGACCGCGAAACTCTTCGCACCACGGTGCATCGCCGAAGAGCACGACTTCGGCGTCATCGATGCGTCGACCGTCGCCCCGGGCGTAGTCGACGAACGGGATACCCACTGCGGGACCGATCCCACGACGGGTGTCATCGGCTGTGCCGACAATGCGACGTCCGAAGTGCTGCAGCCAGGCGAGCCAGCGAAGACCGGGAAGATCGAAGCGGCTGACATAATCGCCAGCGCTGAAGAAGAGTGCGTGGGATCCGGCGCCGGCGTGCAGCACGGGACGATCACCCTCGCGGACGAGTTCCGGGTCGGTCCAGTGACGGCGGAGGTCTGGTCCAGTGTGGTCGTGGTTCGATGTTGCCACCCACTGGGGCGAATGATCGGCCGGATCGCAGAAGATCCAGGCCTGTTCCCAATCGCCTTCGTGATCGTTCATGCCCCGGTAGCCCGAGCGCCAATCATTCATGGCGTAGAACCAGGCGTAGTGCAGGACCAGCCACTCCCCCGCACGAACAGCGCGGCCGTAGACCGTCGGTTCGTCATGCAAGTGCTTGCGGCGCGCCTTGTGTTCCGCTGCGACTGCCGTCGCCTTGGGGGTGGTTGAGCGAAGCATGACCAGCACCAAGAACAGGGCGTCGACGACGCGGCCAAATAGACCCACGAGGCCGAGACGAGGCGAGACAAGTCGACGGGCGGCTCGGCCAACCTCACGGCCAAAGACATTGCGCCGTTCTTCGCCCGTCACGAAACGAAGGTGCGTGTCGGGGCCCCAGCGGTGGTCGAGATCGGCAGCGGTCGGGCGGCTCAGCGTTTTCTCGGAGCCGTGCCACAGCTCGCAGCCGTCGACGTATCGCTCGACCGAGATCGGAAAGAACAGCTCGCGCTGGTCGTACGCAATGACGGGCTGGTGCCGGCAGAGCAGTTCCTCGTCGGCCTCGCGGCCGAGGTTGGACGGGCTCACCATGGTCACCAGCGCCATGTCAGCCGGTCCTGGATCCGAGGGTCGTCGACCCGGCGGGGTCGATGGCTTCGGCGTGCGCACGACGTGCAGTATCGCCGTCGCCGTTCCGGTTGCACGGCATCAGAACAGAAGCCCGACGCCGAGGTGAAATGACGCCAGGTACAGCATCGTTCCCGAAACCGATGACCAGCCTGCGACCCGAGCGGACACGCCGTAGGAGCCGGCGACGGCCAGGTACTTGCCGTTCGGGCGGAAGAAGAGCACCGTTCCGGCCTTGACGCCGTGGTTGCACAGCCAGCGGCACAGACCATCGGTCCAGCGGACGAAGATTCGGGCGACGCGGAGGCGAGCGTTTGCGAGCGGCCGGGGGCGCCGTGGCGTATCGCTGCGAGGGAAGCGCCGGCCGAGGATGAAGTACGACGCGTCCGTCATCGCGAGACGCAGCGTGCCAGCGATGACGAACGGGATAAGGGCGACCGAGTCGACGGCAAGGGCGACGAAGAGCGCCCGGGGCGCGAGCAGCATCAGCACGAACGGGTGCTCGGAAAGGAACGGTGCGAGTGCCGTGCCGCCCCATCCGACGAGGCTCCAGACGAGAATCCAGATGCCGTGGCCGCCGGAGGCAGCGAGCCAGCTGCGCAACTGGGCCAACCGATCACGGACGGCGAACGTGCGAGTCGCAGCGGGGGTTGGAGCTTCGGCGGGCGTCGGCGACGCCGGAGCGGGACGGGTCAGCGTCGACGGACTGACGGCTGTCGCAACCATCAGCGACACACCGATGGCAGAGCCAACCAAGAGCGCTGCAGTTGTTGTCCGTCACCGACGATCACGTGATGAGGTTCGGCATCTCCGACAGGGTTGTGAGGTCGACGGGATGTTTTTCCCGCCCTACCCCACCGGGCCTTTTGACCGCGACGGGTTGCGACCGATCCGTGCGATGATCACGGCATGGCAACACTTGGCATGCGACATGCAGTGCTCTGGGTCCGTGACCCAGATGCGTCAGCTCGCTTCTACGAGCAGGCCCTTGGACTTGAAGTCAAGACCCAACTCGACCACGCGGTGTTCTTGTCCTCGCCGGCCTCGGCCACTGACCATGACCTCGGCTTGTTCCGCGCCACCGATGATCCCGCTGCTGAACGGGGCGTCGGGCTGTACCACATCGCCTGGGAAGTCGGACCGCTCGCGGACCTCGTCGAGGCCAAGGAGCGACTGACAGCGATGGGCGCCTATGTCGGCGAAAACGACCATGGCATCTCCAAGTCGCTGTACTGCAAGGACCCCGACGGCATCGAGTTCGAAGTCATGTGGGAAGTCCCCTTCGACCTGATCGACCCCAACGCGCCATCGGGTCGCCCCCTTGACCTCGAAGGCGACACCGCTCGCTGGGGCGCCGATCGCCCCGGCCGAGGAATGGCAAAGGCGGACTACTAGCTCGGCCGCATTCGGACTGGCCAACTACCATTACGTCGCTGCGGCGACACTCGGCGAGGGCCGAAACGACCCGCAGGTACCGGAGGGGATGCTGGCAATGGCGGAACGCGAAGTAGCCGCGGGAGAAGCGCTGTTCGAGATCGGCGATGACGGCGCGACTGTCTTCGTGATCCTCGACGGCACCTTCGACGTCACGACACCGACCCTCGCTGGAGACGACCTGATCGTCGGTCAGCTCGGCCCCGACGATGTGGTCGGCGAGATCACTGCGGTCATTGGCGGCCAACGCTCGGCGACCGTGCGAGCCACCTCGCCAGCCCGTGTGCTCGAGCTCGAAGGGCCAGCCTTTGAGAAGTGGCTCGAGGAGAACCCTGACCTCGCGCAACAGATCGCCGTCGACGCTCGCCGTCGCATGGACCGCACTCGCGTTGCTCGCGTGGTCGCCGAGCTCGTCGGCCCTGGCAATCCTGAGCTTGTCGACGAGATGACCGAAGCCGTCGACTGGATCACGCTCGAAGCTGGCGAAGCGCTGTTCGAGCAAGGTGATGAAGCCGACGCGGCCTACATCTTGGTCGGCGGGCAAATGCGGGTCATTGCGACCAACCAGGGCCAGGTCACGCTCGATACTCGCATCGGGCGCGGCGATCTGATCGGCGAGATGGGCGTGATCGAACAGGCGCCCCGGATGGCGACCGCGCGAGCGATTCGTGACTGCACCCTGGCTCGGATCCCCAAGACGACGTTCGAGAATCTGACCGCCGCTCACCCGGCCCTCATGATCCCGCTCGTGCGCAAGGTCATCGCCCGCGTTGGCGACCGAGGCCGGCGCAAGGCCCACGCGGGCAACATCGCCATCGTCGTGGTCTCCCCCA
The DNA here is from genome assembly GCA_937942965.1 of uncultured Acidimicrobiales bacterium. Lineage (GTDB taxonomy): Bacteria > Actinomycetota > Acidimicrobiia > Acidimicrobiales > UBA10347 > UBA10347. The sequence continues at coordinate 3,940 of CALDGN010000398.1, forward strand.
ACGCAGGCCGAGACCTCGTCGAGACGATGTCCGATGAGATCGCCCGATTCGGTCCCACGCTGCATCTCAACACCGAACGTGTCGAACAGTTTCTGAATCGGCGAGACATCGCCAACGCGACCCGCGGCACCGCGGCCGACACACGCCTCGTCGAGTTTCTGCACGAGGTCGATGTTGCGCATCGCTGGGTGGTGCTCGAGTGCAGCGACGCCGATTCGGATTGGACGCGCCGAGCCGTGCGAAGCGCCGATCGGGTCCTTGTGGTTGCCTCTGCCCAACCCGGTCGAGCCGAGCGAGATGCGATCGCCGCGATTCGCTCGACGGCCGAAGCGACCGGCGACTACGACCTCTGGGTGGCACAGGTCAACCCGGCGACCGATGCTCACCCCAAGGGCTCATCGGCCTTGCGCAAGCTCGCTGGTGCCCAACGGATTCTGCACCTCAAGCAAGGCCAGCAGCGCAGCACGCTTCGGGTGGCGCGGTTGATCAGCGGCAACGGCACCGGTATTGCCTTCAGTGGCGGCGGTGCTCGTTCGTACGGCCAGATTGGCGCGCTGCGAGCGTTGCAAGAACTCGGTATCGAAGCCGACGCTGTGGCCGGCACCTCGATGGGTTCGGTCATCGCCGGGTTCACGGCGCTGGTCGACGACATCGACCGGGCGATCGCGCAAGCGGACCACGAGTTCACGGGCATCAAGTTGCTCGACTACACGCTCCCGATGTCGTCGCTGTTCGAGGGCAAGCGAATGGCCGAGCGGATGGACAATGTCTTTGGTGGCCTCGACATCGAGGACACGCTCATTCCATTCATGTGCCTGTCGACGAACTTGACCAAGTCCGTGCTCGTCGAGCACCGCTCCGGCGACATGGTGCACGCCCTCCGGGCCAGCGTTTCGCTCCCGGGCGTCTTTCCGCCAGTGCCCCACGAAGGCGATCTGCTCGTCGACGGCGGTGTCCTTGAGAACCTGCCCGCTCGGCCGCTCCGCGAAGATCCGGGCATCGCGACGGTGATCGCGATCGATGTCGCTCCGCCCGACGGGCCACGAGCGCGATCGGACTTTGGCCTCTCGCTTTCCGGGCTTGACATTCTCAAGCACCGAGCGCGCCGCGACGGGTTCTCGCACCCGCCGCTTGCGACCACCGTCATCGCCTCGATGCTCGTCGGTTCGTCCCAAGCCCGCATCAACGCACTGGACAACGACGACATCGATCTCTACATCTCGCTCAACCTGTCGGGTATCAAGCTGCTCGACTTCGACGCGCTCCAACCTGCGATCGAACGCGGCTACGCCGATGCGATGCCGAAGCTCAAAGCGTGGATTGCCGAAGGGCATCACGCCACGGAGTGACATCGAGGCCGGGATAGTGCCGCGCGAATGCGTCGACGACCTCGGCCGTATAGAACTCGTGGCCGGGGCGAGGAATGCCGAAGAGTGCGAGCTCTTCGGGCGTTGATCCTTCGACGAACTCGATCCATGCCGGCAGGCTGACGAGCGGCTGGTGAGCGTCGAAGCCAATCCAGTCCACGGCTGCAGGGCGGAAGGCAATGACCAGCACGTGGCGTTCGTGTCCATCAGGAATGTCGGTGCCTCGATGCCACACGTCAGACCGATAGGCGAACATCGAACCGGTGGATCCAGCGGCAGGCTGTTCGTTCTCGTACAGCTCAGGCATCTTGTCGATCGTGCTGATCTCTTGGGTACCAACGCCGCCGAGCCCGGTCGCAAACCCGGGGGCGACCCGTGGGGCGCCAGTGTCTGCGCCGACATCGTGCAGGTAGACGAACATCTCGATATGGCCGAACCCAGGGCCGTTTCGGGTCGGGATCAGCGAATGGTTGACGTCGCGATGGTGCGGCTGCTCGTAGTTGGTGTGGTCGCCGTACTTTGACCAGACCCGGGACTGGTACAAGCGCACGTCGTCGGTTTCGAGCGCAGCTTTCGCAAACGCGATCAGCGACGGATGCACAAACAGCCGGTTCAGCGCGGGTGCGTCGGGGAACGGAAACAGCGTGGTCCCGTCGAACTGGCGGCCGCGAAAGCGAACTTCGTCATCGTGCTGATCCGGGCGTCGGACGGGACCCGGCTTGGCCCGCTCGCGCAGGTCTGCGGCCTGGAGCTGGTCGAGAGCCTCGGCGCAGAGGTCCGCGGGCAAGAGCCCATCGGCGACAACCCAGCCCTCTTGCTTCCAGGTGTCTGCCGCGGCGACAACGGCGTCTGCCGCTGCCTGGTCGAGGGGACTCGTCATGAACGCAGCTCCGGGAGTAGTTCGGTGAAGGCTTCCATTTGGCCAGCAACGTCTCGCGTCGCAAACCGAACGCACACCTGGTTGGCGCCCGCATCGATGAAGCTCTGCACGAAGCTGCCGACCTCGTCAGCCGAACCGGCACAAACCCCCTGGAATTTCCGGATCGTGTCGAACGGGGCGCCGTAGTACA
>CALDGN010000399.1 GCA_937942965.1 uncultured Acidimicrobiales bacterium
CCTCGGACCACATCGCCACCAACTGGGTGCTGCCGATCGACGCGGAGCGGTGCGCCCTGTACACCAGCTGGATCGTCCACGAGGACGCGGTGGAGGGCGTCGACTACGACCTCGACCACCTGATGGACGTGTGGCTTGTCACCAACGCCGAGGACGTTGGGCTCTGCCGCTCGATGACCGCAGGGGCACGGTCGGCGTACTACCGACCGGGACCGTTCTCACCCGACGAGCAGTTCTGCACCCAACTCTGCGATTGGTACATGCGCCGAGCGTTCACCTAAGCACCGATGGGCGCTACTGCTTGAGTTGGGCGGCGTCCTTCATGGCGTCTTCGCCCTTCTTCCACAGGTTGCCCTGCCACAGCTCTTCGAGGCCGGTCTCGCCGCTCACTCCTGGCGTGGCCAGGTAGTCGGCATACGACGTCGGCTTGTGGCCGGTGATGTTGTAGAAGTCGGGGCTGCAGCGGCAGTAGAAGCCGTTGGTCAGGTACTCGAAGAATTCGGCGCGGGTGCTGCCGAAGTCGTTCTCGAAGTCCTCCATCGACTGGGCTCGGTACTCGATGGGCTTGCCCATCGCGGCGCCGAGGTCGGCGGCGATCTCGTCCATGTTCTGTGGCTCGGGACCGGTGATGTCGTAGAACTTGTTTGCGTGGCGTTCGGGCCCTTCGGCCAGGATCACGGCGGCTGCTTCGGCGATGTCACGGGTCGCCACGAACGAGTTGCGCGACGTGCCGAGAGGGTTCGAGAACCAACCTTAGCCGTCGATCGTCTCGCTATCGGTCTTGAGCAGGTGGTTCATGAAGAAGTTGTTCCGCAGCACCGTCACGTTGAGCCCGGCGTCGATCAGCGACTTCTCGCCCCACCAGTAGTGCTGGAGCATGAGTGGGATCGAGGCGCCCGCACGCGACGAGTGCTTCTCGGCGTCGTAGGAGGCCGTGTTCGTGTCAGCACCCATGCAGCTGATCCGCACGACATGACTGATCTGATCGCTGCGCTCCCCCATGGCCTTGCTGAACTCGAGGTGGCCGTCGAGCATCGGGTCCAGTGATGCCGAGTAAACGGCGCTGACGCCATCAAGCGCAGCGTCCCATGTGGCGCTGTCATTCAGGTCGAAGGGAACGACTTCGTCGGCGCCGAGCTCGCGAAGCATGTCGGCCTTCTCAGGACTGAACGAGCAGGCCCGGACGATGAACTGATCGGCGGCGGCAAGCCGGGCAACCAACTCACGGCCGATACGGCCAGTGGCAGAGGTGATGAGTACGACAGGTTTCGACATGGCGGCCTTCCCGAGCAGTGCGGCCCCAGAAGCTAGTACCCCCTGCAACGCTTTAGCTGCGACCCCATTAGGTGGGGTCGAAGCCGAAACGTTGCAGATGGGCGATGCTCTGTCGTTTGGAGCAGGTGGTGTCCGAGATGGCATCGTTGAACATGCCGTACGTCACTGACCGTGTCATCCACGACGCCGATGCGCATGTCATGGAAACGCCAGAGTGGATCGAGGAGTACGTCACTCCCGAGATCCAGCAGTTCGCGTTATCCAAGTTCGACATCGGCAATGTGCAAGCAACGCTCGATGAAATCGAGCGCAGCCGGCAACTGCATGCCGACCCCGAGTACCGGGCGAGCGACGAGACCGATGTCATGCTGCGCAAGAACTGGCGTGCAACCGGAGCGTTCATCCCCGAGGACCGATCCGCTGCGCTCGACTACATGGGCTTCGCCAGCCAGCTCGTCTATCCCACCGTGTTCAACACCATGCTCGAGGAGCTCGAACACGGCGATGACCCGACGCTGACCTACGCGATCGCGTCAGCAGCGAACCGGGCCCACGTCGCGTTCTGCGATGTCGACCCACGGCTGCTCGGCGTCGCCTACATCCCGATGCAGACGTTCGACGGTGCGATCGCCGCAACGGCCGAGGCGATCAAGGTGGGTGCCAAGGCGCTACTGATCCCGAACCGCTGCCCCCGCCATCACGCGCCGAGCCACGTCGGTTTCGACCCCGTGTGGGCCATGGCTCAAGAAGCCCAGATTCCGGTGACGATGCACGTGGCGACACCCGAGCTCGTTATGCCGCCTCAGCACCGCAACAACGGCCTGCCGGCAGAACCGGACTTCCACGGCGGAGGCGAAAACTTCCGCTCGGTCAGTTACATGGCGATCTCGGCCGCACCTCTGCAAGCCCTCTCGATGCTCATCTTCGACGGTGTGCTCGAACGGTTCCCGAGCCTCAAGATCGGTGTGATCGAGCTCGGCGCTGTCTGGGTGCCCGGCTTCATGCGTCAGCTCGACGCTGCTTTCACGGCGTTTGAACGCCACGAAGATCGGCTGAAGAAGCTCACCCTCACGCCGTCGGACTATGTCCGCCGCCAGGTGCGCGTGACGCCGTACCCGACCGAGCCCACTGGCTGGATCATCGAACAAGCCGGTCCTGAGATCTGTATGTTCTCGTCGGACTTCCCCCACGTCGAGGGCGGTCGCAATCCGTTGCGCCGCTTCGATGACGAGGTCGGACACTTGGGCGCTGAGATACAGGACCGTTTCTTCCGGGCGAACTTCGAGGACATGTGGGCCTTGTGAACCGAGCGCCCGCGTGAGCGAACAACCGAACGTCGTTCTGATCAACTGCGATGACCTGGGGTTTGGCGACCTCGGTTGCTACGGATCGACCCGCAACCAGACACCCGCCCTGGACCGCCTCGCCGCTGAAGGGGTTCGGTTCACATCGTTCTACACGGCGTCGCCGGTCTGCTCGCCGGCTCGCGGAGCGCTGCTGACCGGTTGTTACCCGCCCCGGATCAGCTTCGGCGAGTTCAACGGTCTTGGCGTGCTGTTTCCTGGCATGGCGATTGGATTGCCGACCACCGAGATCAGCCTCGCCAAGGTCTTGTCCGACGCGGGCTACGCGACGCAGGCGATCGGCAAATGGCATTGCGGCGACCAGCCCGAGTTCTTGCCGACCAACCACGGCTTCGATCACTACATGGGTCTGCCGTACTCGAATGACATGGGACGCCAGGCGGGCAAGCCTGACTTCATGCCCGACATGCCGCCGCTGCCGCTCATCGTCGATGGCGAGGTCGTCGAGCAGCAGCCCGACCAGGCTGCGCTCACCGATCGCTACGTCGCCGCCGCGCTCGACTTCATCCGGTCCTGTGACGACCAGCCATTCTTTCTGTACCTGGCGCACATGTACGTGCACCTGCCGATCTATGCGCCCGAGCGGTTCCTCGAGACGTCGACGAACGGCGCCTATGGCGCCGCGGTTGCGTCGATCGACTGGGCGACCGACGTGCTGCTGGCCGAACTCGACGACCGCGGCATTGCCGACAACACGATCGTGATCTTCACCAGCGACAACGGATCGCTCGGCAACAAGCCGCCGCCTTGGGGCTCCGAAGAGCCGCTCGGTGGAAGCAACGGTCCTCTGCGTGGCGCCAAGGCTTCGACGTGGGAGGGCGGGCAACGCGTCCCTGGCATCGTCCGCTGGCCGGCCAAGATCACGCCGGGTCGTGTGAGCGACGAAGTCGTGACCGCCATGGACCTCTACCCCACGCTCGCTGCCGTCTGCGGAGGCCAAGCGCCGACGGACCGGGTCATCGACGGGCGAGACATCCAAGATCTCTGGTACGGCGATGCCCCGTCACCGCACGAGGCGTTCTTCTACTACTCGATGAACGATCTCGAAGCTGTGCGATCCGGCCGTTGGAAGCTGCACTTCTCGAAGCGAGGTAAAGAACGGCCGGCCCTGTTCGACCTCGATGCGGACATCGGCGAAACGACCGACGTGATCGCCGATCATCCCGACGTCGTCGCGCGCCTCGAAACACTCGCCGAAGGGGCTCGCGCTGCGCTCGGCGACGCCCGCCTCGACCGGGTCGGCACCGAGATTCGTCCTGCTGGACGAGTCGAGAACCCGAAGCCGCTCACGACCTACGACCCCGACCACCCGTACATGATCGCTGAGTACGACCTCCCCGACCGAGGCTGACCCGGCGGCGCTGCAGCCCTGGCAGCGCCAAAAGACTTGGCCGGGCTCAGTGCATCATCGAAGATGTAGCTCGGTCGAACCCACCTGCCACAAAGGACCCTTCGTGAGCCAAGAACCGTTGCCCGCCGAAATCGATGTACTCATCGTCGGCGCGGGCATCAGCGGCATCGCCGCAGCCGTGCATCTGCAGAACGACTGCCCCGACATCGACTACGCAATCGTCGACACCGAGGACCACTTCGGCGGCACATGGTGGACACACAAGTTCCCAGGTATCCGCTCCGACAGCGACCTGCACACCTTCGGCTACCAATTCAAGCCGTGGACCGGCACGCCGATCGCGACAGCCGAAGCGATTCTCGAGTACATGGGCGAGGTCATCGACGAACACGACCTCGACCGGCGTATCCGGTACCGCTCCAAGGTCGTCGCCGCTGACTGGTCTGAACGGGATCAGCGCTGGCAGGTCTCGATCGAGCGGCTCGACACCGGCGAGACCGCGCAGGTGTCGACCCGGTTCCTGTACATGTGCCAGGGCTATTACCGCCACCGTCAGGGGTTCCTGCCCGAGTGGCCAGGCATGGACGACTTCGCCGGCGAGCTCGTCCACTGCGAAGAGTGGACCGACGACATCGACTACGCCGACAAGCGAGTGATCGTCATCGGTTCGGGAGCGACGGCCGCCACCGTGGTGCCCGCCATGGCTGGCACGGCCGCCCACGTGACGATGCTCCAACGCTCCCCGACCTACTTCCGCACCGGCCGCAACGAGATCGAGTTGGCCGAAGAGCTACGCACCCTCGGCGTCGACGAAGCAACGGTGCACGACATCACCCGGCGAAAGATGACGTACGAGTCATCGCAGTTCACGGCGCGCTGCTTCGAAGAGCCGGCCGAGGTCAAGCAAGAGCTCATCGGCATCATCCGCGAACTCGTCGGCGACCAGGTCGATGTCGACACCCACTTCACGCCCTCGTATGACCCGTGGACACAACGCATTGCATTCGTCCCCGACGCCGACCTCTTCAACGCCATCAAGGCCGGCGACGTGTCGGTCGTGACCGGACACATCGAACGTTTCGAGGCGAACGGCATTCGGCTCACCGACGGCCGGCTGATCGAGGCGGACCTGATCGCCGCAGCAACCGGCTTCAACATGAGCGTGATGGGCGACGTCGACTTCGCCATTGACGGCGAACCGCTCGACTGGCACGACACGGTCACCTACCGAGGCACGATGTTCACCGGTGTGCCGAACTTGGCTTGGGTCTTCGGCTACTTCCGGTCCAGCTGGACGCTGCGCAGCGAGCTCGTTGCCAACTTCGTGTGCCGGCTCCTCAACCACATGGACCAGCACGGCTACGGCAGGGTCGAAGCCGAACTGCGACCACACCAGCGGGATCTCGAGCCGATGGATTGGATCGACGAGCGGGACTTCAACCCGGCCTATCTCAAGCGGGCCGCGCACCTGCTGCCGCAACGACTCGACGACCTCGAGTGGCAGCACAGCCAGGACTACTGGCGTGAGAAGGACGAGTTCCCCAAGATCGCGCTCGACGATGGCGTCTTCGCCTATCGCGCCGCGGTGCAGGAAGCCGCTTCGCCGGCCTAATAGCCGACCAGCTCAGCTATTGCGACGGAGGACGCGGCCGCCGTTGGCGCCGGTGCGTTCGCCGTCCGAGAACACGGCGGTGCCGTTCACGAGCACCTGGTCGATGCCACTCGGGTACACGGTCGGATTCGCGAACGTCGAGTTGTCCGCAAGCCCCTTGAGGTCGAACACGACCACGTCGGCAGCGGCGCCCGTCTTCAGGTAGCCGCGATCCGAGAAGCCGAGCCGATCGGCTGGTAGCCCGGTGAGGCGGCGAACGCCGTCTTCCAGCCCGAGCACGCCTTCGTCGCGTACGTAGTGAGCCAGGAACCGGGGCACCCAGCTGAAGCCGTGCAGCCCGAAGATCCGTCCAGCGAGTGGCCCGTCGGTTGCCATGGCCATCGTGTCCGACTCGACCGAGCACAACGGGTGCTGCAGCACCATGCGGTTGTCCTCTTCGGCAAAGGCATCGCTCGTGAGCAGCATGCCTTTGAGCCGTGGACCCTCTTCGATCAGAAGCTCGAACAGCGTGTCCCAGCCATCACTGGTGTTGCGCAGCTCGGTGATCTCGGTGATCGTCTTGCCGACGAGGTCACGATTCGCCGTCGACGCCAGCAGTCGAACGCGGTCCCATTGCTCTTCAGCGACCAGCCGCCACATCGGCAGTGGGTTCTTGCGCAGCCGGTTGCGACCATGCGGTGTCTTCATCAGATCAATCAGCTCGTCGTTGGACAGACCGAATGCCCACGCCGGGAACATCGACGTCGCGGCCGTGTGATTCCAGTTCGTCGGCATCATGTCCATCGCCACGTCGACACCCTCTTCACGCGTCCACTCGATCATCTCGAGGGTGTTGCGCATGGCGTGGTCCGGGCGCCCGTACTTCGGGTTGATATGCGAGATCTGCAACCGGACCCCGCTCACCCGGGCCGCGTCGAGCGCTTCGCCGAAGCCTACGAAGTAGCGGCTGTCCCGGTTCCGGGAATGGGTCGCGTAGATCGCATCGGCATCGGCAGTAGCGGTGCACAATGCGGCGATCTCGTCGAACGAGGCGGTCTTGCCCGGGTGGTACTCAAGCCCAGTCGTGAACCCGAACGCCCCTTCGTCAAGCGACTCGCGCAGCATCGTCACCATGTCGGCGACCTCGTCGTCAGTCGCCGGCCGGGGTGCGTCGGGACCCATCACGGCAGTGCGCAGCGCTCCGTGGCCAACCATGCCGACGACGTTCGTCGCGATGGCAGCTTCGTCCATCTCGGCCAGCAGCTCACCATAGGTGTGCCAGTCGCCACGCTCCTTGGACCCGGTCGACGCGAACAGCGCCGTGCGATGCTCTGGTGAGCACGGGCCCAGGCTCATGCCGCACTGGCCGATCGCCTCGGTAGTTACGCCTTGGCGAATCTGGCTCTCGGCTCGAGGGTCAACGAAGTGGGCGAAGTCGCTGTGGGTGTGGATGTCGATGAAGCCCGGCGCCACGACCTTGCCCGCTGCGTCGATGTCGTCAGCGGCCTGGGCAGCACTCAGGTCGCCGATCGCGGTGACTCGATCGCCGGCGATGCCGACATCGGCGGTGTAGCCAGCATCGCCGGTGCCGTCGACGACGAGCCCGCCACGGATGAGGACATCAAATTCGGCCATGGCCAACCGTACGGCCCGGGTCTACGCCGGGGTGAACTCCGCCGTCATGTGCTTGATGCCGTTGATGAACCCGGAACCGCAACGCGACGAGTGCCCGCCGAAGCCGAAGGAGCGCCCGCATGCCAATCTTGGGCATGTTCGATTCTTCGTTCGTGATTCACGACGCCGCTGAGCTTCGCGAGCTGGTCCCCGGGCCGCGCCCGGCGCAGGAAACCAAGGTGCTCAGCTCGCTCGATCACCATGGTCGAGCCTGGATTGGGCGCAGCCCGTTCATCGTCATCGCAAGCCGAGATAGCGCCGGCCGTATGGACCTCTCCCCCAAGGGCGATCCGGCGGGATTCGTGCGGGTACTCGACGATTCGACGCTGGCGATTCCCGATCGACCCGGCAATCGCCGCATGGATACCTTCCTCAACATCCTCGAAACGGGATCTGTTGCCGTGATGTTCATGGTCCCCGGGCGAGGCGAAGTGCTGCGAGCCGCCGGCACCGGCCAGATTGTCCGCGATCCCGACCTGCTGGCCTCGATGGCCGAGCGTGGACGTGAGCCAGCCCTGGCGCTCGTCGTCTCTATCGACGAGGTCATGTTCCACTGCGGAAAGTCCGTGATCCGGTCCGGCTTGTGGTCGCCCGACGCCTGGCCGGATATCGACGGCCTCGCGAGCTACGCGGAGTGTCTGGCGGACCAGACGACCTCAGACGAGACCGTCGACCAGATGGAATCCCGGTTCGCGACCTGGCACGATGGCAACGAGCTCTACTGAGTGAGACCTATTGAGCGGCGAGGCGGTTGATGCTTGCTCGAAGGCCGAGTGCGTAGGTGTCCGCGATGGCGGTGTCACGGTGCTCGCGGTGAGCAGCCATGCGATCCGGGTCCATGGCGACGGCGATGAACCCTGCCCTGCTCGGGAAGGTGTTGAAGCGCACCTGTTGCCAGGCCCGTCCATCGCCGACGATCGTGCCTTCGGCCGAGAACCAGCCGTCGAGGCGAAGGCCGTTGGGCACGGCAACTGATCCAGCGACGTCCTGGTAGGACTCCATGTGATCCGGCGTGGCGGCCGCTCCGTCACTGTCGTGGAATCGGATGACGTGCAGCATCGTGTAGACGCCGTCTTCGTCCGTTGGCGGGTGCGGCACATCGGCCCAGTCGACTGGGTTCGGGATCTCTGGGACCTCAAGCGGGAGGCAGCCGATCACGATCGTCTCGGCCATGCCGGCCTCTTTGTGTTTGTGCGCTTTCTGGAAGTCGTCGCGCTGCTGCATCGCGATGAACGACGCCCGCGTCGGATAGCGCACGACGGCGACACGATCCCATTTCGGCTCGTCGCCGAGGAACTGGTCCGCAACGTCAGCCACGAAGACCATCTCCGCTCCCACCGCAGCGAGAGGGCCGAGTGGTGCGTACTCGTCGTCGGCTTCGCGACCCGTCCTCGTCGATGCACGACCGTCCGCGTACTCGGCCTGGGCCTTGTACCGCATCAGGTTGACCATCCAGACCGGCCCATCGTCCTCGGGCGCCGTCGTTGCGAGCTTGATTCCGTACTCGTGATCGATCTGTCCATAGCCAACCATGGGCGCTCCTCAGCATTTCCAAAACAATCTATTGCCAGTCTGACTGGCATTATATACAGTCCGCCCAGAGCCAGACGGTCAAGGGGGAATTTGACGTGAGTGGGCGATTTGCGAAACCGGCGGGCCTCGTGACCCGGCAACCAAAGCTGGCCTTGCTGCTGCTCGGCGCCATAACGGTGGTGCTGCTCTATGGCACGACCCTGCTCGGCCCCCAAGCCGGCAACGATGCGTTCCTGCCCGCCGACAGCGACGTCGCCCAAGCGACGGACACACTGGCCGAGGCCTTTCCCGACTCGGCCGGACTCACGAACGTCACGATCTTGCATCGAGGCGACTTCCTCACCCCGCAAGGGCTCGCCCAGATCGACGCCGTGGTCGCCGCCAGCCTGAGCGAGCCAGCTGTCCGAGACCGCCTGGCAGTGACGAACCCGGTCGTATCCATTGCCGGCGCCTTCAAGCAGGCCCTCGGGGTCGACGATCTCTCGACCGTCCCCCAAGCCCAGATCGACCAGGTGGCTCAGCAGCCCCAGTTCGAAGCGCTCCTCGACCAGCTCAGCGGCGAGGCCAACGGCACTCCCCTGGCAATCTCAAGCATCAAGCTTCGCCAGCTCGGCGACCCAGACGGCCTGGCCGACACCGAACTCCTCGTCGCGGACGTCGTCGAGACGGTCGAGGGGCCGCTCGAGGCGCGCAGCCTCTCGGCCGCGACGATCAACGACGAGTCGGCTGAGTCTTCTTCGTCATCAATGACGACGCTGATGCTCATCTCGTTGGCGATCATCGCCTTGTTGCTCTACGTGTTCTTCCGTAGCGGAAGCGATGTCGCACTCTCCTTGGCCGGCCTTGCCATCACGATCATCGGCACCATCGGCTTCCAGGGGCTCATGGGTCCTGACGGGATCGGTCTGATCGGCCTGCCGAACTCGATCACCTCGATGGTCCCGATCATGCTCGTCGGCTTGGTCGTCGACTACTCGATCCAAACCGTGGCCCACTACCGGGAGATGCGAGCCGAGGGCCAGGCCGTCGCCGAAGCAGCCCAGCATGCGCTCGCTGGTGTGATGCTTCCGTTGGGGCTCGCCGCCGGCACGACGGTCATCAGCTTCTTGACGAACTTGACGTCGAGCATCCCGGCCAACGGCGACTTCGGCATCGTTGCCGCCTTCGGCGTCATGTTCGGCCTGTTCACGATGTTGGTGCTCATCCCGGCGACCCGCACGTTGCTCGACCAGCGACGCGAAGCCAACGGCAAACTCGGCGAACCGCGGCTCATGGGCGACGCCATCCCCGGTTCCGGCCCACTCGTCGAACGAATCGGCAAGTTCGTTGCCACGAAGCCGATGCCGGTGTTGGCGGTCGCACTCGGACTCACCATTTTCTTGGGCGGTGCGGCTTCGCAGATCAGTACCGAGTTCAACTCGAACGACTTCCTCCCCTCTGGCGGCGAGTCGCTCGAAGACATCGAAGCCCTTGATCAAGCGCTCGGGGGCCAGACCGAGATCGTCACCGCGCTGATCGAAGCTGAACTCACCGACGACCGCACCTTGCGCAACCTGGTGACACTCACCGAGGCATTCGGCGACGCACTTTCTCGGCCAACGGGCGCCGCAAGCGACATCACGCTCTCGCTCGGCACGCTCTTCCAGGACTGGACGACCGACTCCGGCGAGCCCGACGACAACTACGACCCCGAGTTGCTGGTCCTCGGTGCCGAGATCGATCAGGGCCTCACCCTCGATCCGGTCGGCGTGCAGGCGATCCTCGATCGGCTTGAGGAACTCGACCCGATCACGTTCGGCCAGGTCGCCGTGAACAATGCCGACGGGGTCGACCTCACGCTCGTGCAGTTCAATGCGCTGACCGGCGACCAAGACCGGACACAAGCGCTCATCGACGATCTCGAGGGCCTCTGGTACGGCGACCGTGATCAGATCACGGCGAGTTCCGGCGATGTCGTCAGCCTCGAAGTCACCGGTGCGATGACCGACGGTCAGACCACGTCGATCGCGATCACGATCGTCGCCGCACTGATCGTGCTCATGTTGTTCTTCGGGATCACCGAATTCCGCCCCATGCTTGCGGTCATTGCCGTCGCTCCAATCCTGCTCGTGCTGTTGTGGGTGCTGGGTTCGATGACGCTGCTGGGGATCCCGTACAACGTCGTGACCGCGCTCATTACGGCGCTGTCGATCGGGATCGGTGTGGACTACACGATTCACATCATCCATCGCTTCACCGAAGAGCTCGACAGCGGAAAGTCCCTGATCGACGCCACGACGACAACGCTTGCGACGACGGGCTCTGCGCTGATTGGCTCAGCCCTGACGACCGCGCTGGCGTTCGCCGTGCTCCTGTTCAGCCCGCTCGTGCCGTTCCAACAGTTCGGCCTCGTTACCGGGATCACAATCCTCTACGCACTGATCGCCTCGATTGCCATCGTCCCGCCAATGCTGATCGTGTGGGCTGCCTATCACCAGTGGCGTGCCGGGATGGACCACTGACCATGCTTCGACACACCACTAGGGTCCGCTCATGATCTTCGAAGTCAGCCGCCAGGATTTCCGCCAGACCCAGGTCGCCGAACCCGATACGGCCCCGCTGGCCGAGAACCAGATCCGCATGAAGATCGAGCGGTTCGCCGTCACGACGAACAACATCACCTACGCAGTCGCCGGCGACATGCTCGACTACTGGGGCTTCTTCCCGACCGAAGCACCATGGGGACGCGTACCCGTCATGGGACTCGCCACCATCACCGAATCAGCCAACCCCGAGATCGAAGTTGGCGGGCGCTACTTCGGCTTCTACCCCATGGCCGCCGAGCACGTGCTGACAGCTCGTCCGAGAAGCGACGGCTTCCGTGACATCGGAGCGCATCGGTCTGGCCATGCTGCGACCTACACGGACTTCCGATCGGTCGACGACGACCCCATGTTCGTGGCCGACAAGCCCGACGAGTACCTGCTGTTGTGGGGCATGTTCATGACGTCGTTCCTTGTCGACGACTACCTGGCCGACAACGAGTTCCACGGCGCATCGCAGACGCTGGTGACGAGCGCTTCGTCGAAGACCTCGATCTCGTTGGCCTCGTGCCTGGGCCGGCGCGACGGCCACCAAGCGATTGGTCTGACGAGTGAGCGCAACCGAGCGTTCGTCGAGGGGCTCGGGCTCTACGACCAGGTGATCACCTATGACGAGGTCGATCAGCTCGACCCTGCCGTGCCCTCTGCGCTGGTCGACATGGCCGGCAATGCCGGTGTGCGCTCGGCGGTGCACACCCACTTCGCGGACAGCCTGACCGCCTCGCTCACCGTCGGGGCAACGCACTGGGAGGCTGAGCCCGACACCAGTGGCCCGCTGCCCGGCCCGACGCCCGAGTTCTTCTTCGCTCCCGCCCAAAGCGCCAAGCGAGGCAAGGAGTGGGGCCCTGACGAGCTCGCTCGCCGCACCGCCGAGGCATTCCACGCACTCCTCGACACCACCGGCGACTGGCTGACCGTCGAGCACCGCACCGGTCCCGAAGGCATCGAGGCCACCTATCGCGACCTCCTCGAAGGCAACGCCGACCCTGCGACCGGCTTCGTCTGCGCAATGGACGGCGCAGGACTTACATAGCGCTCGCGGGTTGCGCCGTGAATCAGGGCGAGCTGCGTTCGCTTGCGACGAGCTCCGTAATCGCATCAAAAGTGGGCAGGACGATCGGGTCGAGCAGCCCACCGGGGGCTTGCCGGGCCGACCCGAATCGAGCGATCACCAAGTCGTGCGCCGGATCGATGTACAGAAACTGGCCATACGCTCCGCGAGCCTGGGGACAGACCCGGCCATCGACGTGACGAATCCACCACTGTGATGTGTACGACCAGTCAGGAAGCGTTTCGTAGCCGGCAGCGGCGAAGGCCACTTGGTCCCCGCCGCTGAAGATGTTGTCGAAGATGTGCGCGGGCAGGACTTGCTGCTCGCCGACCTTGCCTCGATGCAGGACGAACGCTCCCCACCGAGCGAAATCTCGCAGCGTCATCGCACTCGTCGTTTCTGCGCCGCTCGGATCGAGCATGTAGATCTGGTCGTGCTCGGCGCCGATGTGCTGCCAGATCCGGTCGGAGACAAGGGTGGCGAGCGACTGCTGCGCCGCCCGGCGCACGAGCCACCCGAGTACGAAGATGTTCGGCTCTTCATACGAGAACGCTTGCCCATGTTCGCCCCGCTTGGCGAACGTGGGAAGCACCTCGGCGATCGAGATCGACTCGTTGCCGGGCCGAGCCGGAATCATCCCCGTGCATTGCAGGAAGCGCCAGACGTCTGACGACGGATCGGTGTAATCCTCGTCGTAGGCCAGCCCGACCCGCATGTCGAGCAGGTTGCGGACGGTCGCGTCAGCCCACGCCGACGACTCAAGTTCAGGCACGATCGTCGCGACGGCCGCGTCGGGGTCGATGACGCCATCGTCGATGAGACATTCGGCGATCACTCCAACAACGGACTTGTTGCACGACATCGTGATGTGTCGAAGGTGCGGCCCGCTCTCACCGAAGTAGTCCTCGAACACGACGTGGCCGCGGTGAAGCACGAGCAGGGCGTCGGTGTGGGTCGCAGCCAGTGCTTCGTCCCACGTCAGGGTCCCGTCGGCGGTCGAGATCGACAGTCCGCTGAACGACATCGGAGCGTCGGGCAGCTCGCTCGCCGAACCGCTGCCACGCCACACCGATTTCGTCGGGACGAGTTCTTCGATGTGGTTGTAGGACCAGCGTGTTTGAGGCCACCGCATGAACGAGCCGTCGCCAAATCGGATTCGCTTGTCGACTGGAGGCGGGAACCCTCGCATCCAAGGCTCGCTCGCAGCTTCGTTCGACATGTCAGACGTGGACATGTCGGGATCGTAGTCCCAGCCCGATCCGCTGTTTCCCGGCCGCTCCAGACCCGGCCATCGCTTCGTGCGACTTTGCGAAGCCGCCGTGCGACTTTGAAAACACGCGGTGCTGATTTCGTGCGGACCGGTTCTTACTTTCACAGCGAACGGGCTCCGGCATCGACCGGGGACAGACAAAGAAAGTGTTCGCGTGAACGAGCTATCTGCAGAAGCGGTCGGCCACGAGCCTGAGCTTGTGGGCCCTGAGCCGCCACCACATCGACGCAGGTTCCTCGTCGATTGTCGCAGCTGTACGAGCCCGCAAAGCGTGCCGGCCTCACGCATCGAATCCGTGCATCGGTCCGCCGAAGGCCTGATCGGGTATGTCCGTTGCCCAGCCGGACACCTGGTGATCCACCGTTTCCCCGAGTCTTACCCGAAACCGGCGCCGCCAGCATCGGTTATAGAACTTCGCGAACGCATCTGGGCGGCGTTCGTCGGCTTCACCCAGATCGCTGAGACCATCGACGGTGACATCACGGCTGAATCATTCTTCGAGGCTGCCGGCAACACCTCAGCACTCGACCTCGACGGCATGGTGCCAGTGCTCGACTTCACGCAGGAGTGGACGGACGGCCTCGAGGGCTTCAACCGATTGTTCAACCGCAGCGTCGTGTTCAGCGAACTCGACAACGGCCAGGTCGTGCCGTTGACCACCGAGTTCGAGGACGTCGGTGCCCTCGCGACCGGCGACGCCGGCTAAGCGAAAGAAGCTGATCATTGTCGGCCC
>CALDGN010000400.1 GCA_937942965.1 uncultured Acidimicrobiales bacterium
CTGCTGCAAGCTCGGCTGGTGCTGGGCGAGAGCCGACTTCTTCGGCCCGGTCCCAAAGCGCAATGAGCGATTGGATCTGCGGCTGGAACGCGCCGGCGCTCTGGGTGCGCCATTGCTCGGCCAGCGCGAGCACCTCAAGAAGTTCGGGCACCTCGGTCGTTCCCGAAGCACGAAACGCATGCAGTTCACTGCTCGGATCGAACACGGTGAAAATCGCTTCGAGACGCTCCGCCTCGGCAATGACTGCGTCTTCGAGCGCACTCGCCTCGTCCGGTGACTCGACACGAACCTCGACCTCGCCTCGAGTGCCGAGTAATGGCTCGACCGAACGTCCCATGGATGCAGTGTGGCGCGCCCAGCCGGGCAGAGGCAGGCAGGCATGCTTGACTGTGGCCGTGACCACCGTGGAGCTCGATCTCACCTCGGCCGACTTCGGCCAGACGATGCACGAACAGATCGACGGACTGCGAGCCGCAGGCGAGTTCCATGCGCGCACCCCGACCGGTCGGGTGTTCTTCAACCAAGAAGACGCTGCATGGGTGATGCGTTGCACCGACTTTCGGTTCAGCTTCGTGTCAATCGACCCGACAACGAGCCCCTACTTGGCAACGGCGATCGAACACGAACTGCTGAACATGCACGGCGAACCACACGCGCGCCTGCGTCGCTTGATCAGCGCTGCACTGCGTGACCGGGTGGCCGATGAGCTCAAGGCTCAGATCGCCGGCGTCGCCGATGGGTTGATCGACGCGATGCCAGACGCTGGCGTCGTTGATCTGCGGGCTGACTTCACCGAGATTTTGCCCGGCCGGGTGCTGGGCCCGATGTACGGCGTGCCGTACGAGGACACGCCCGAGCTCGACGAATGGATCAATGTCGGCGGTCGCAAGCTCGATGCACTGCAGAGTGGCGTGGATATCGACGTCGTCGAAGACGCGAACCGCAAGCTGCATGACTACCTGCGAGCGTTGCTCGCCGAGCGTCGCAACAACCTTGGCGATGACATGTTCAGCGAGCTGATTCGCGCCGAGGTCGACGGCGACCGGTTCAGCGAAAACGAGCTTGTCTACCTGGCTAGCGAACTCGCGTCGGCCGGTGTCGACACGACTCGCGAGCAACTCCCACTTACCTTGCTGGCGCTGCTCGATCACCCCGACCAGCTCGCTCGTCTGGCGGCAGATCCGTCGCTCGCGATCGGAGCGGTGGACGAAGGCATGCGGTTTGCTCCGCTGCCGTGGGCGATCCCGCACGAAGCCCTGCACAACATCGAGTACCGCGGCGTCGAGATCCAGCAAGGAGAGCTGGTCTCGGTCCTCATCCCCGCTCTGAATCGAGATCCCGCGGTGATCGCCGACCCGAACACGTTCGACATCGGACGCCGAGCCCGCAACTTCAGTTTCGGTCACGGCGCCCACGCATGCCCGGCCGCCCAGCTTGCTCGCATCGAGATGGCGATTGCCCTCGAACACCTGGTGCGCCGAGTCGAGATCGGCGCATTGGTTGAGCGCCCGCCGATCGATCCGGTTGGGCAGGGACGTACTCCGCCACACCTGCGAGTCGAGATCCGCAAACGCTGAGTCAAGGACACACGAAGGAAGCACGATGGGCATCCGAACCGAAAACGCCAAAGCGCTGTATCTGAACGCGATCCGCGACGGGAACTACGTCGAGGCGATCACGACCTACTCAGGCGAGCGCTACGCCCAGCACTCCACGCCAGTGAAAGACGGTCAAGCCGGCTTCATCGAGTTCTTCGCCGACTTTGTCGAGCGCAACCCGATCCGCGACGTCGAGATCGTGCGGGCGTGGGAAGACGGGCAGTACGTGTTCTTGCATGTCGTGCAGATCCTGAACGACGGTGAGTTCCGCTACGTCACCGCCGACATCTTCGACACCGATGACCAGGGTCGGCTGATCGAGCACTGGGACATGATTGCTGAGTGGGTCGAGCCGACCGTGTCCGGGCGGACGCAGGTCGATGGTCCGACCGAGCCGACCGACCTCGACAAGACCGAGGCCAACAAGGCGCTCGTGCAGGGCTTCCTCGACGACGTGTTGCTCGGCGGCAATGTCGACAACGTCGCCAACTACATATCGACCGAGACCTATCACCAGCACAACCCTCAGGTCGACGATGGCCTCGACGGGTTCGCTGCGTTCACCGAGCAGCTGGCGGCCGATGGCATCTCGATGCGATACGAGCACGTGCACCTGGTGATCGGATGCGGAGACTTCGTCGCCGCGCTGTCCGAAATGCACCTGGGCGACCAGCCGATTGCTGTCATCGATCTGTTCCGAGTTGCGGACGCCAAGATCGTCGAGCATTGGGACGTGATGGAAGACATCCTTCCCGAAGACCAATGGGTGAACTCGGGCAAGTTCTGATCGGGTTCCAGCCCGCACGAGTGCCTGTGCGACGATCTCTCATATGAGGATTTCGGTGAGTGTCGGTAGCGCCTATTACGACGGCGAGAACTGGGACGACATCGTCGCCTACGTCAAGGCAGCGGACCGTCTCGGTGTCGACATGGTCTGGTCGGCCGAAGCGTGGGGGATGGAAGCCGTCTCGTCACTCGGTTATCTGGCCGCCGTGACCGAGAACATTCGACTTGGCCCCGGCATCATGCAGATCAGCGCACGAACGCCAGCGATGACCGCGATGACCGCACTGTCGATGGCCCAGATTTCGGGTGACCGTTTCGTGCTGGGCCTTGGCGTCAGCGGGCCTCAGGTCGTCGAAGGCCTGCACGGCGAGGCATTTGCGCACCCGCTCGGTCGGCTGCGTGAGTACGTCGACATCGTGAAGCTCGGGATCTCGGGTGAGCGCATCGTCTACGACGGAAAGCACTACACGCTTCCTCGTCCCGGTGGCGAAGGAAAGGCGCTCAAGTCGTCGATTCGGCCCCGGCCCGACATGCCGATCTATCTCGCAACGCTTGGCCCGAAGTCACTCGAGCTCACGGGCGCGGTCGCCGATGGCTGGCTCGGCACCTCGTTCATCCCCGAGCACAGCGACGTCATGCTCGACCCGATCCGAGCGGGAGCGGAGAAGGCCGGCCGTTCGTTCGACGACATCGACATTCAGGTGAGTGGTCAGGTCGTTGTCTCTGACGATGTCGATGACCTGATTGCCAAGGCCAAGCCGGGCATGGCGTTCACGCTCGGCGGCATGGGCTCTGCGAAGACCAACTTCTACAACGCGGCGTACACCCGAGCCGGGTACGGCGACATCGCCGCCGAGGTCCAACGGCTGTGGGTCGAGGGGGACAAGGCCGCAGCGACCGCTGCGGTTCCCGACGAGATGGTGCTGGCCGCGTACCTGATCGGGACCGAGGACATGGTGCGCGATCGGATCCGAGCCTGCGCCGCCGCCGGGATCGATTGTCTTCGTCTCGGAGCTCGGGGCAACACGGCCGCCGAACAGATCGCCAACCTCGAGATGGCCGTGGACCTGATCAAGACCACGACCAGCGCCTAAGTTCTCGACACCCGAGTAAGGAGCCCTGCCATGGCCGGTCCTGGTGATCACACCCTCGTCGAGAATGCCGTGCATAACCCGGCCGAGCCGCGTCACTTCATGCGGATCGTGCCCGCAGACTCAACCCGCACCGCCACCGCTGTCGGGCACTCGATTGTCGAATCCGACGCCGCGCTCGTGGTCAAGGAAGTCGGCCGTGACATCTACGACCCGGTCGTGTATTTCCCGCGTGCCGATGTCGACATGGACGCGCTTGTCCGGATCGACAAGAGCACCCACTGCCCGCTCAAGGGCGACACCGAGTACTTCGACGTCGTGGTCGGAGGCTCGACGCTGACCGAGGCCGCCTGGTCCTACGTCGACATGGTCGAAGGCGCCGAGGCCCTCCAACACCTGATCGCCTTCGACACGTCCAAGGTCATCGTGATCTGAGCTGCGGTGTCTGACACCCGCACCCCAGGCGCTACGTGCGGTCGTAGAACTCGGTGATCAGCTCGGCAAGTCGTTCTGGCTGATCCCAACAGACGAGGGTCTTGCAGTCCTCGATCATCACGAGTTCAGCAGTGGGGACCTCGGAGACGAATCGTTCCGCGAGCGATGGCTTGAACGCCTTGTCGTCGGCGCCCCATGCAACCAAGAACGGAAGCTCGGTCGTGCGCAATGCGGCCGCAGCCGCGTTGGTGACGTCGGGCCCGAAGCCCTTGAACACTGCAAGGAGGTCGCGACGTACTTCCTTACTTGCCAGCACCGCGTCGGCCCAGCGCATGACCTTGGTCTCGTCGACCTCATTGGTTAGTCGTCCGAAGACGAACGGCAGCTTCCAGAACGCCTTGAGTTTGAACGACCGCCCCACGATCTTGAAGGCTTCGGCGGGCAGGTACTTGAATAGGTTGAAGTACGCGAACGTCTTCGGCGGAAACGCGTCGTACATGTCGCAGTTCGTCAGCACGACGCGGGCCAGCAGTTCCGGGTGGTTCGTCGCGACGACTTGTGAGATTGCGCCGCCGCTGTCGTTGCCGACCAACGTGACATCGTCGAGATCTAAGTGCGTGATGAGGTCAGCGACCGCCTGGGCCAAACCATCGACCGAAAGGTCCGCTCCCGCATTGGCGGGGAGCCGGTGGCAACCCAGCGGCAATGTCGGGATGATGCAGCGGAACCGGTCGGCGAGCAGCGGCGGCATGCGATCCCAATGCGACTCGTCGGCGAGAATGAGATGCAGGAACACAACCGCAGGGCCGCTGCCGACGTCTCGATACTCAAGGGTGCCGAGGTGGGTCGGCGCTTGTTGAGATTCGGGCCACATCGCATCGCTCATGACCTATGACTATCCGAGTCAGGTAGCCGCGGCAATTACCTCACACGTAAGCGAACCAGCGACGTGTTGGGCCGTGGGTGAGCCCGTCGTTGGCGCATGCTGACAAAGTCGGCCATGATGTCGCCCATGATCTCCGTTCACATCATGTACCCGAAGACCGACGACTCGACCTTCGACATGGACTACTACTGCTCGACGCACATGCCGATGCTGGCCGACGCCCTCGGCGACGCCTGCAAGGGCTGGGGCGCAACTAGCTGCCTCGGCGGAGATATTGCCGCAATTGGTTGGGCGATGGTCGAGAGCAAAGAAGCATTCGACGCCGCAATGGCCGAACACGGCGGCGCCATCATGGGCGACGTCGCGAACTACACGAACGTCGCTCCTCAGCTTGTGCTGGGCGAGGTCGCACACTGAGCTCACCAGGGCGGCGCTCTCTGCCCGCGCTGCTCAAAGACATTCGCGCCTGCACCATTTGTGCAGACCACTTACCGCATGGCCCTCGCCCGATCGTTCAGGTCGGGTCGAAGGCGCGTGTCGTCATCATTGGCCAAGCACCGGGACGTCGCGTGCACGAGAGCGGTGTGCCGTGGGACGACCCGAGTGGTCGCACCTTGCGGGCCTGGCTCGGCCTGAGCGACGAGCAGTTCTACGACCCCGACATCGTGGCTCTGGTCCCGATGGGATTCTGCTATCCCGGGTCGGCGAAGTCGGGTGACCTTCCGCCTCGGACCGAGTGCGCTCCCGAATGGCACCCCGAGCTGCTCGGCCATCTGCCTGAGGACCGGCTCGAGGTCATCATCGGGACCTACGCCCAGGCTCGCTACCTCGAGAACCGGGCCAAGACGCTGACAGCGACGGTGGCGCAATGGCGCGACTACCTGCCCACGCAGGTCCCGCTTCCGCACCCGTCACCGCGCAACCAAGGGTGGATGAAGAAGAACCCCTGGTTCGAAGCCGACGTCGTGCCCGCGGTCCGAAACCGCATCGCCGAGTTCCTCGCCTAGGACGCGTCAGCTGGCTGGTCGCATTCGTGCTGCGGTCGCACGGAACAGCTCTGCCTCGGCTTCGTCATACGGCGTGCCATCGGTGTGCAGCAGTTCATGGAACCACGGCTCGTCATCGTCAACCCGTTCGGTCCAGGACCGCCACGGGAAGCGGGTCTGGGTTCGACCGTCGACGAGACCCCAGTTGATGGCACCCACACCACGATCGGCAAATGTCTGCACGAGGTCGGCCGTCGAGCCCGCAGTGCGAGCGAGCCATTCGGTGCAGAGCAGTGGCCGCTCGTACTCGGCGAGCGCCTCGATGACGGCCGTGAGTTGATCGAGCGGCTCGTAGCAATGGAAGCTGATCACGTCTGACCGGCGAAGCATGAGCGCGTTGATCTCGTTGTCGAGCGGTCGGCGATCCTCGTCGTACTCCCACACGCCGGCCGTGAGCGGCTGCGATGGGTCCACGGCTCGGGCCCAGTCAAAGACCTGATCGAGCAACGCGGTCGCGGCCTCGGCCTTGGTCTC
>CALDGN010000401.1 GCA_937942965.1 uncultured Acidimicrobiales bacterium
GTCGACGGCGAACTCATGGGAACCTTCGCCCCGGCGCAGTCTGGCCTGGTGTTCAACGGCGACTGCGTGGTGAACCTCGCCGACGGTTACGTCTGGTGGGAGATCAATAACGGCACCAACGACGTGTGGATTGCCAGCCGGTTCGTCAGCCCGAACTAGTCAGCCCTCGGCGGCTACCAGTCGCCGTCGTTGTCCCAATCGTCATCGCTCGCTGGCGCCGGTTGCTCTGCAACAGGCGTTTCGCCTGAGGGCTTCGCCGGCTCGGCGTCAGGAACGACAGCCGAGGCAACGACGCGCGGTACCGCTTGCGCTGCATCGGCGGGCCGGTCGGCGCCGTTCGACGCGGTGACGTCGATCTGCGGCGTTTCGCCGGTTGGCACAAGATCAGCAGGAAGCTGGGTCACGGGCACCGTCGGGCGACCGCTGTACTGCGGGGCGGCCGCGCCAGGCTGTGCGAACGGACCAACCGGATACTGCTGGTACGGGTTCGGGGCGTATGGCTGGCCCGGGTACGGCTGACCCCAACCGGGAGCAGCCGGGTAGCCGTACGGCGGGTAGCCGACCGGAACGGCGGCCGCGACGGGAACTTGCTGTGGCTGCTGCTGGACAACCGGTTGCTGCGGTTCTGGTGTGCCGCGACGACGGCGGATCGAACGAGAACCGCGATCGTCGGTCACGTGGCCGTAGACCCAATCGTCTGGCCAGATGAGCTTCGCGATGCCGCCGACGACGGCCAGGATGACCCCCATGATCATGACGCGGAACATGATGCTGACAAGCGGGCCGAGGTTTGCCGCGTAGGTCGCGACGACTGGACCAGCCGATCCGCCTCCGCCGGCGAGCAAAGGCACGACGGCTCGGACGATGTACACGACCACGACGACCACGAGGGCGAGTCCGACCATGCCCATGCCGTACTGGATTACCCGGGAGGGTCGGCGTTCGGCGACGACGACGGCGCCGATGAGTGACAAGACGGCCAGCGCGAATGTCAGGCCTCGCCAGCTCGGGCCGTTCTCGATGAACCACCATGCAGCGTTGACGGTCGTCTCGCGATCGGCGACCGGATAGATCCCGTAGGTATCTGGCACCGCGTTCTGCGTGATCTCGGCGGTGCGAGGATCAGCGGCCAGCGATTCATAGATCGACGGGTAGAGCCGTCGGGCGTCAAAGTTGACTGGTCCGCTGTCTCGCAGCAGCGCTTCGTCAGGAAGCTCGGCGGCTCGGATCAGCTGTGCCTGGACCGAACCGAGCTGTTCGGTGAAGACCTCGCGATACAGGTCGCTATCGAAGGTGTCGAGAAGAATCTCCTCGATTGCCTGATCCCGTTCGATCTCCGCATCGGTCACCGGAGTGGCCTCGTCGACGACCTCTTCGGCATCTTCGTCGGCGTCGCCACCGGTTGCTTCGGCGTCATCGCCAGTGGCCGTCAGGTCCTCGCCCTCGGCGAGCGCAATGATTTCGGTGCGGAACCCATTGAAGAGACGTTCACGGACATCGGCGTTGTCGGCCAGCGTCTCGGTGTTCGCAAGAAAGTTCTCGGGGTTGTGAAAGTGATCGTCGACGTACCGGAATACCCCGGCGAACAACGCCGCAAGCACACCGATCGCCACGAGACCACTTGCTGCTACGCGTCGAATCGGACTACTCCCCTGCTGGGCCACTCGAACAGCAGCCAACGGACTTCCACACTAATGGTTTCGTGCCCCGTCCGCTTTCAGGCAGGGGAACACTCCCTCATGAATCGCTGAAGCGTCAGGCGATCGAGGGCTAGAACAAGCCACGAAGTCCGAGGATCAGAAGCACGACGATGGCCGCCGCCATTAGGCCAGCGACGAGTGCGGCGACGCCGAAGCCCCAGTCGGGTTTACGCATGTGGGCAGCGTAGGTTGCGGCCGGCCGAGCTGCTGGGAGCGGCGATGGGTCGCCCTCGCCCAAGCAAGAGTTTGGCAAGAATGGCGGGTGCGGGCGACGGGCCTCCGCGGCGCCTCCTACGATTTCAACGTGACCAGCACGGCAGCAACCATCCTCATCGCAGAGGACGATCGCGCCGTACGCGAAGCGCTCGAACGCGCCCTGCAGTTCGAGGGCTACACGGTCCACGCCGCCAAGAACGGGGCCGAGGCGCTTGACCTGGTTGGCGAGGTCGACCCCGACGCGATCATGCTCGATGTGATGATGCCGGGCATCGATGGACTGACGGTGTGTCGCCGCATTCGGGACAAAGGCATGCAGACGCCGGTCCTGATGCTCACCGCCCGCCACGAGATCTCTGATCGCGTGGCTGGGCTCGACGCTGGCGCCGATGACTACCTCGTCAAGCCATACGCACTCGACGAGCTCCTCGCCCGCGTCCGGGCGCTACTTCGTCGTAACGGGGTCACCGGCGACGACAGCCAATCGTTCGTGCTCGACGACCTGCGAATGGACCTCGCCGCCCGGCGAGTGACCCGAGGCGACGCAGTCATCGACCTCACCAAGACCGAATTCGACCTACTCGAGCTGCTGCTTCACAATGTCGACATCGTGTTGAGCCGTGACCTCATCTATGAACGGATCTGGGGCTACGACTTCGAGACCGGCTCGAAATCACTCGACGTCTACATCGGCTACCTCCGCCGCAAACTCGAAGTCGATGGCGCTTCCCGCCTGATCCACACCGTGCGCGGCATCGGGTACGTCGCACGGGCCAGCTGAGCCAATGAGCCTGCGATCCCGCCTGGCGCTCCTGATCGCAGCGACGGTGCTGCTTGCATCCGCGCTCGGCGGTGTCGGCGTCGCCTTGTCGTCGCGCTCCGTCGGACTCGAAGGTGTCGACGCCCAACTCAACGACGACATCGAACGCTTCGATCCGGACAACCCACGCATCGAGGGCCAACTCGCCGCACTGCTCGAAGTGCGCCGACTCACCTGCGCCGATGACACGTCGGACGAACTCGCCTCTACGCCCGCCGAGGCCGGAGCGACAGACGAAGCCGCCGAGCCGGCACGGACGCCTGGCACCCGATTGACGCGACCCGAGCGGTTCGCCGCTTTCGCTTCTGACTTCGCGTCGTCGATGCAAGTCATTCGCAGCAACGGCGTCACGATCTCTGGCTGTCGCACGTTGCCGATCGACGGCAACGACACAACGATCGCTGAATCCGGCGTCGGCACCTCGATCCGCACCGTGACCGTTGACGACGAGCGGTACCGAGTGCTCACCGCTGGCTTCGGCGACATCGGAGCCGTACAAGTTGCCCGCAGCGTTGAGCTCACCGAAAGCACGCTGCGCGGGCTGTTCGTCCGCATCGCCGGATTCGGCATCATTGGCGCACTGATTGCCGGCCTGCTCGGGTGGTACTTCACCCGACGAGCGACGCAGCCGATCGAGCGGCTGAGCGACGCGGCGAACCGCGTCGCGTCGACCCAGGACCTTGGTGAGCGGATTCCGGTTGATGGAAGCGGCGAGATTTCCGCGCTCGCATCGAGTTTCAACACGATGCTCGAATCACTCGACACGTCACGCGAGCAACAACGGCGTCTCGTCCAAGACGCAAGCCACGAGTTACGCACGCCGCTCACGTCGATGCGAACAAATGTCGAGCTGCTCCAACGCCACCCCGATGTCGACCCTGAACTTCGAGCCCGCGTCCTTGGCGACATCGGCGATGAGCTGGCCGAGCTCAGTGAGTTGACGGCCGAGCTCGTCGATTCGGCGACCGAGATCCGTGACGATCTCGGTCAACGGACCATTGTCGATTTCAGCGACGTGGTTGCTGAGTGCGTTACTCGGGCCCGTCGTCGCCACCAGCGCACGATCGAGCTCGAGACGATCACGGCCGAGTCGACGGTGATGGCCGACGCAGGCCTGCTCGCCCGTGCGGTCACGAACTTGATCAACAACGCGGCGAAGTTCTCCGACGGCGAAACGCCGATTCTTGTCGCCCAGGCGGGCGCGAGCATCCGGGTGCTCGACGAAGGACCCGGCGTTCGAGACCAAGACCTGGAGCGCATCTTCGATCGCTTCTATCGATCGGACGAGGCCCGCACCGCGCCTGGGTCAGGCCTCGGGCTCGCCATCGTCAAGCAGATTGTCGACGGGCACGGCGGCACGTTGCACGCCACCAACCGAACGACCGGCGGCTTCGAAATCGGCTTCTCGCTACCCGCGGTTGGCGCCGCATCGGCGACCTGAGCAAGGGCTCCACCCTTGGGCGCCACTGGGTAAGCCAAGTAGCTCCGCTGTTGCGCAAAGCGGAAGCCCGACCACGTTCGACCAGCAACCATCCATCGATGCGATGAACGATGCCGCCCGGCCCTGCAACTCAAGCGCACCAGCTTTGTCGGCCGCCGCACCGGTTGCGACGTAGTCACGGATCTCAGCCTCGTCGAGCGGCCGCAGCTGCACCGTGGTGATGACGGTGCGCCGGTTCGCCTGTCCACCGACCTCGCCGCAACAGACAGCCGAGGCGATCGTGAGCTCCTCGCCCGACAACGCGGCAAGCGTCGATTCTGCGTCGGCCGCTGACGCCGGTTTGCCGAGCACCGAGCCAGCACCGGCAACGAGCGTGTCCGCCGTCAGCAGGCGGCGACCGAGCAACGCGACATGCTGTGCTGCGAAGGCATCGAATTTGGCCAACGAGGTCCGCTCGACGCTGGCGGCGACATCGTCATTGCTCAAACCAGATTCATCCACGTCGACCAAGGCAACCTCGAATGCGACGCCGAGTTGGCCCAGCAGCTCGCGACGCCGCGGCGACGCTGAGCCGAGGATGATCGGTTCAGCCACCGCTCACGATGGCCTCGGCACCGCGTCCTGGTGGTTCGGCCGACTCGCTGCTCTCGAGCCAGCCTTCGGGGAGGTGCACCTGACGCGGGCCACCGGTGTGGCTACGCGGCTGACGCAAGACGTCGGCGGGGAACTCGAGTTCCTGATCGACCGCTGCGCACAGCTCCTCGAGTTCGACCAGGGTCGAGACGCGTGCGAAGCGATTGCGCAGCTCGCCTCCGATCGGGAAGCCCATCAGGTACCAGAGTGCGTGCTTACGGAACTGCCGGAGCGACCCTTCGTCGTCGTACCACTCGACGAGCATGTGTGCGTGCTCGATCATCATCGAGCTCACTGCGCGAAAGTCAGGTAGTTCCGGCAGCGGTTCCGCGTCGAACGCGGCGGCAAGCGCGCCGAAGAGCCACGGGCGGCCCAGGCAGCCGCGCCCGATGACCACGCCATCGCACCCGGTTTCGCGCATCATTTCCAGCGCGTCTGATGGCTCCCAAATGTCTCCGTTGCCGAGCACGGGAATCGATGTCACGTGCTGCTTCAGAGCGGCGATGGTTTCCCAGCGAGCCGAACCCGAGTAGAGCTGTTCCGCCGTGCGAGCGTGCAGTGCGATGGCAGACACGCCTTCTTCTTCGGCGATGCGTCCGGTCTCCAAGAAGGTGAGCACGTCGTCATTGACGCCCATGCGGAACTTGATCGTGATCGGCACGTCGCCAGCCGCTTGGACCGCCTCGCGAACGATGCGGCGCAGCAGGCGATGGCGGACCGGTAGGGCCGCTCCTCCGCCATGGCGAGTGACCTTGGGAACGGGGCAGCCGAAGTTCATGTCGACGTGCTCGACGCCATCTTCGGCAACGAGTCGGCGGACTGTTTCGCCGATCTCCTCGGGCACGGTGCCGTAGAGCTGAATGCTGCGCGGATACTCGTCCTCGGCAAACTCGGCGAGCTTCAACGTCTTGGGATCGCGTTCGAGCCAGGCCCGAGCCGTGATCATCTGGTTTACATAAATGCCGGCGCCGGATCGGCGACACAGCGAACGGAACGGCACGTCGGTCACGCCGGCCATGGGCGCCAACACGACGGGCGGCCAGATCGAAAGGCCCTTCAACTCGAGCGCGTTGAACTCGCCCGGAGCGGCCGCCGCCGGTTGAAGACCGGCAGGCGCGGCAAGCGAGGTATCGACCGGTGAGTCCACAGTCGCAGTCATACATCTAGCTTTGCGCCTCCACAGACGAATCCCACCCCAATAACATCGCCAGCGATGTCCGAAGACCTAGGCGACGACCCGAACCTCGACGAAGAGGACCACGAGTCGGTTATGGCGACCGCCCCGGCCGACGGGGCTGAAGCCACTGCGGATGACGTCGCCGCGGCCGACGAAGCAGACAGCGACGACATGATCCGGTTTGGGCTGGCGCCCGAGGGTGTCGTCCCTCTGATCCTTGGAGCGTCCGCAATCCTCGCTGCGTTCAGCGGCCAGCGGCCGACGGACAACCCCATTGCCGATTTCGCGCTCACGGCCGGCTTTGGCGCGCTCGTGCCCTGGCTTGCCGGGTACGCGACCCGTTCCCAGCTCATCGGCCTCGGCGCCGTGCTCGCGTTCTTCTTCAGCGGCTTCCAGTTGCCCGCCGCGTTGCTGGCCGGCCTCGGCCTCGTTGGTGCCGTCGCACTGAGCGAGCGCAAACGCTTCGACGCACCGAGCGCCATGATTCTGCAGACAATCGTCGGCGCCCTGGTCACCCACGCCGCCCTGCATCTGCCGAACATTCGCTACGTCGGCACCGCTTCGCTGCTTGCCGCGATCTGCCTGGCACCAATGGTTCTCAGCGGATTCCGGGGTCTGCCCGACGGCATACGCGGTGATGTCCGCCGCGTTGCCATGTGGGTCGGCGCTTTCGCCGTCATCGCCACTGTGCTCACCGGTGTCGCCGCGCTCACCGCTCGTGGCGCGGTCGAGACCGGCATCGAACAAGCCGAAGACGGCATCGACGCGCTCGAAGGCGGCGACCAAGATGCCGCAGTCGAGCTGCTCGAGTCTGCGCAAACGAACTTCAGCGATGCCAGCGGACGGCTCGGCGGCGTCCTTGCGCTTCCGTCACGCGTCGTGCCCATCGTGGCGCAACACAGCCGAGCGCTCGAGACTGCAGCAAACCAGGGGCAGAACCTGGCGGCTGCAGCGGTGCAAACCGTCACGACCGCCGACGTCGACCAGATCCGAGGCAGCAACGGCGCCATCGATCTTGCGATCGTTGACGACGTAAACAGCGAGCTCACGAACGCGAACCGTGTCTTGCAGAACGCGCGAGCTTCAATCCGCTCGGTTCGTTCGCCATGGCTGGTCCCGTTCCTCGATGACCGGCTCGAGTCGGTCGAGGTTGAGCTGCAGGACGTCGTGGGCGATATCGACCTGGCAAACCACGCGACTGCGGTTGTGCCGGCGATTCTTGGCGCCGACGGAACACGCACCTACTTGGTGCTGTTCGTGCAGCC
The DNA here is from genome assembly GCA_937942965.1 of uncultured Acidimicrobiales bacterium. Classification (GTDB taxonomy): domain Bacteria; phylum Actinomycetota; class Acidimicrobiia; order Acidimicrobiales; family UBA10347; genus UBA10347. The sequence goes on from CALDGN010000401.1 coordinate 7,253, forward strand.
AGCCGAGTCTCGCGAGTTCGGCGGTTTCGTCGGCGCCTACGGCCTGCTCCAAGCCACCGAAGGCAAGTTGTCGCTGCTCGAATCCGGCTCAATCGACACCGAGTTCGGCACCGGCGAGGCGCTCTTCACGCAAGCCGGGCTGTTTCCCGAGGCCTACTTCGACAAGCGGCCCTACATCTTCCCCCAGAACCTGACCGGCGTCGCCGACCTACGAACCATCGCCGACGCAGCCAAAGATCTCGCTCCCCAATGGCGCGAAGACCCCGACTTCGTCCTCGACGGCGTGATGACGATCGACCCGCTCGCCCTCGGCGGGTTCCTCGAGCTCACCGGCCCGATCGAGGTCGCCGGACGTGATGAGCCAATCGATAGCACGAACGTTGCCGACTTCCTTCTGCGCGAGCAGTACCTCGAGTTCGACGGCGAGGATCGCGACGAGCGCCAAGACGCACTGCGAGATCTGGCGGGAACGGCATTCGCCGAGCTGCTGTCCATCGAGATACCGGGCCCCGAGCGCCTCGGCGCCATCTTCGGCCCCCTCGCCCGGAGCGACCGGCTGACCTTTACGACCTTCGACGACTTCGAGAACGCCTTCCTCAGTCGCGTGCTGCTCGACGCCAATCTGCCGAATGTCAGCGAACAAGTCGAGATGATCGGCTGGTACCACGAGAGCGGCATCGCGGGGAAAATCGACGCCTATACCGAACGCGAGCTGACCTATGACGTGACGGTCAACCCGGCCACGGGCGAGACCAACGGCACGCTCACCATCGTCTATCGCAACAACGCGCCGGCCAACGCAGGCAGCTACGTGCTCGGCAACGTCGCCCGCGACGGCCTCGACGGCACGCCCCTGACGACCGGCACCAACTTCGTCAACGTCGCGCTCTACACCCGCGCCGTCGTCGGCGAAGCCAGCGTCGACGAGGAACCGCTGAAGATCGAGGACCCGAAGCCGTCGCTGAGTTATGAGCATCACCGATCCGCCATCGAGGTGCCGTTGAGCGAGGAACGCACCATCCAGGTCGGGATCCAAGGCCAGGTCGCACCGGGCCGCTACGACCTGCTCGTCGCCGCTCAGGCCCTCGCCGTTGTCGGCGATTTCGAGGTCACGATTCGACCCACCACTGGCTGGAGCGTTGCGGCAGACAACGTCGCCTCCGACGGTTCTTGGACCGTCTCAGGACCGCTTGATTTCCACCAAGCGATCTCCGTGGAGTTCGTCGCTGCTGGGTGAGTGTTGCGAGGTCGCGACAAAATTCTCCAATGAGTTGACGTGTCACCTCAATTGTCTATACTGGCCCTCTGCACAGCGCATACGCGCACACCTTTGGAAAACGAAGAGCCATATCGGCTCTCGGGAGGAACCAATAATGATTCGTAAGATGCTGGCAGCTGCTACCGCAGTCGCCATGATCCTGGTCGGTGTTCTGTCGCTGAACGCCGGCGCCAACACCAACTGTGGTGGGTACTACTTC
>CALDGN010000402.1 GCA_937942965.1 uncultured Acidimicrobiales bacterium
GCAGGTGTCGACGTTCCACGAAGCCGCTCGTCTCGCGACGGCGCATCCTGAGACGACCGAACAAGCCCAATACAGCTTGCCGTTTCCGGTTGCTGCGGCCCTCGTGCGGGGGCGGCTCGGAGCGACCGAGGTGACCGCGGACGGGCTCAACGATCCGCTGATCCACGAGCTCGCCGACCGAGTACGCATGCACGAAGATCCGGCGCACAATGCAGCGTTCCCCGCCAACCGCTATGCCCGAGTCTCAGTCGAGCTGGCCGATGGTCGAGTCCTCACCAGCGACGATCACGAACCGCGGGGCGATGCAACTGCACCGCTTGATGACGACGAGATCCGAGCCAAGTTCCACGCGTTCGCGGCACCCACGCTCGGCGATGCCCGCGCCAAAACGATCGAAGCCGCCGTCGACGCACTGGTCGACGGCGGCTCCCTAGAGCTATTGCTCGATCAGATCATCCCCAAGGCTTGATGGGGTTGGCGTAGCACTGACCGTTGGCCTCGTGGAAGTACGGGTAGCCAGCCGGGCACGGGTTCACCGCTGGTGCCGGGGCTGAGTAGGTCGGCGTTGGCGTGCCGACATGCGGCAGACGTTGTTGCTGCTGCGGGACCGTGTAGGTCACGACCGGCACCTGCACGTAGGTGACACGAACCGGAGCGTTGTAGACGCACGGGTTGGTCCATGCGTTGACCTCGTTCTGGTTGCTGCGTCCGTCGAAGTCCCAGTCGCCGTGTGGGTTCAGGGCGACGTCGATGTTGTACGCCGTCGGGCATGGCGCCACGCACGGGTTAGCCCCGTTGTTGGCCTCGTAGCGGTTGCTGACGCCGTCGCTATCCCAGTCGCCATGCGGGTTGGCGTTGACCGACGCCCACGACCAGTAGCCGCCCACGCAGGTTCGGGAACTCGTGACGTTGTACACGAGGTGGTACTCGACGTCGCTCCACAACACGTCGTAGCAGTACGACGGATTGTTGACGCACCATTGGGTCGAGTCGTAGACGCACGGGTTCAGGCCGTTCGAAACGAAGACTTCGTCGCCGTTGTCGACACGATCGCCGTCCCAGTCGCCGTCGAGATCGGCAAGCACGTCATCGATCGACCAGCTCGGGCACGGGCCGTCGGTGGTCGAGTAGTAGTAATAGTGCTCGTTGCTGGCGTCGGCTGCGCTCGGAATGAGCACCGCAACGAAGACGGCAAGTGCGACGAACAGTAGGTGTAGCTGCCGCTTGCGGGGCCCCTCTTGGGATCGCGCGCTGATGGTCATGGTGTCTCCTCCGCCGGCTTGGTTTTTGTCCCGCGCCTCATCGTAGGCGACCCGACACGACGGGGTGAGAACTGGCTCTCGACGCGACGGCCGGGCGGACCTACAGTCCATCTATGGGCGGCGGTGTTCATAGGGCGAGGCGAGGGCGGAGACGCCTGCTTGCCATGCTGTGCTTCGTTGCGCTCGCCTCAGCTGCGTGCGCCGACGACGGCCTTGCTCCTGCTGCCAGCACCCGGACAGACCAGATCCTGGGGGAGCGGTTGGCGGCAACGACCCAGCCGGTCGTCGAACCAACCGCGACCGCAGTGCCGACGCCGACCGCGATCGTGATCCCGCCGACCCCGACACCGCTTCCGATACTCGAACGCACGCTGCTGTTCAGCGGCGATGTCTTGAGCCACACGCCCGTGATCGCCACGGCGCTCGCCTACGGAGACGGTGCGGACTGGATCTATGACTACCGACCGATGTTCGACGGCGTGCGCGAACGGTTGGCCGCAGCCGACCTAGCGATCTGCGTGCTCGAAACGCCCGTGTCCGACGACAACATCGGCCTTGACGGTTACCCGACGTTCGAAGCACCTCGCGAGCTCGCCGCCGCGCTCGTCGATGCGGGCTACGACGGATGTGCCACCGCATCGAACCACTCGATGGACCGTGGTCCGAGCGGCGTGCGAACGACGCTGGACGAAATGGACAACGCTGGTCTACGCCATGCCGGTATGGCCCGCAGCGCGGACGAGGCCGCAACGCCCACGATCTACGACCTCGGCGGAGTGAACGTCGCCCATCTGTCGTGGACCTACGGCCTGAACGGGTTCGTGCTTCCGGCCGACGAACCGTGGCTCGTCAACGTGAACGATGTCGACGGGATTCGAGCCGAAGCAGCGCTGGCTCGCGAAGCCGGTGCCGATCTTGTCGTGCTGAGTATCCAGTGGGGCAACGAGTACCAGCGCACACCGTCGAGCGAACAGCAATCGTTGGCCCCGGCCTTGACTGGGCCGGGCGGTGTCGATCTGATCATCGGCAACCACGCCCACGTGGTGCAGCCGGTGACGGTCGTCAACGGTGTGCCCGTGATCTACGGGCTCGGCAACTCGTTGTCGAACCAGTACGACAACTCGAACCGGACCGGCACCCAAGACGGCGTCATGATCGAGGTCACGATCGCCGGCAATGCCGACATCGGGTGGTCTGCTGACCAGGTTCGATGGGCGCCGACCTGGGTCGATCGCTCGACCTACACGATCGTTGATCTGCTCGACCGACTCGACGGCATGGCCGACGACGATCCGCTGCGACCGACATTGCAGGCGTCATTCGCCCGAACCGCCGAAGCGATCGGGCTACTCGGCAGCGAAGCACCTCCCGCAGTCCTCGCCGACTGAGCGACTAACGCAGGCTGATACCGGCGGTTTTGGTTTCGAGGTATTCGTCGAGGCCTTCGTGGCCGCCTTCTCGTCCAAGACCTGAGTCGTTCATCCCGCCGAACGGCACCGAGGCCGAGGTCGGGTTCACGTCGTTGATGCCGATGATGCCGAACCGCAGCGCTTCGAACGCCTTGATCGCCGTCTTCAGATTCTGGGTGTAGACGTAGGCGGCGAGGCCGTAATGGGTGTCGTTGGCCAGCTCGATCACCTGGTCGACGTCGTCGTAAACGACGACGGGAGCAACAGGGCCAAACGTTTCCTCGCGGTAGACGGTCATGTCTGGCGTGACATCGGTAAGCAGCGTTGGCGCGTAGAAGTGGCCCTTGTCGAGACCGCCTTCGGTCAGGCGATAGCCGCCGACCGGAATGCCGGCGCCCTTGTCACGAGCGTCTTCCACCTGGGCGGCGACCTTGTCGACCGCAGCGTCGTTCACGAGTGGGCCGACACCAACGCCATCGGCCATGCCGTTGCCCGCGACGAGCTTCTCGACCCGAGACGTGAGCGTGCCGACGAACGCATCGGCTGCGTCACGATGGACGTAGAGCCGGTTCGGGCTGATGCAGGCCTGGCCCGAGTTCAAGAACTTGAGCGCAGCCGCGCCCTTGGCGGCCTGTTCGGGGTCGGCGTCGGGGTAGACGATGAACGGCGCGTGGCCGCCGAGCTCGACCGAGACTCGCTGCAAGGAAGCGGCGGCCTTGCCCGCGAGCAGGCGCCCGACCGCAGTCGAGCCGGTGAAGGTCAGCTTCTTGACTCGGGTGTCGCTGGTGAACACGTCGCCGATCGGCACCGGGTTCTGGGCGGTCACCATGTTCATGACGCCAGCGGGCACGCCGGCTTCTTGCAAGATGTCGAAGATCGCTTTGGCGCACAGCGGTGTCGCTTCGGCTGGCTTGAGCACCATGGTGCAACCGGCTGCAAGCGCAGGACCCATCTTGCGGGTCAACATCGAGATCGGATAGTTCCACGGCGTGATTGCCGCAACGACGCCGACGGGCTGGCGCACCGACAGGAACCGTTGATCAGCGCGCGATGACGGAAGCCACTCGCCAGTGATGCGACGTGCTTCTTCGGCGAACCAGCGCAAGAAGTCGGCGCCGTAGCCGACCTCGAACCGGCTGGCGCGCAGCGGCTTGCCCTGTTCGGTTGTCATGAGTTCGGCGAGCTCACCTGCTCGCTCGTTCATGAGTTCCCACGCCCGCATCAAGATGTCGGCGCGTTCGTATGCCGTCGTGGTGGACCAGCTGGGGAAGGCCGCATGGGCGGCATCGATGGCCGCGGTCGCATCGGCCGCTCCGCCATCAGGCACCTGCCCGATGGTCTCGCCGGTTGCAGGATTCGTTACCTCGAAGGTCTCGCCACCGATGGCATCGACCCACGCTCCGTTGATGAACATGGCCGCGAAGCTACCCGGTGCTGCGAGGCCAGCGAGAGTGGAGAACGGCTATTCGTCGAGGAACGGAAGTCCGCTGCGGTCCGGGTCGATGAAGTCGCGACGTTCGAGATAGTCGTCACGCTCGTAATAGGCCGAAGCGGCCGCGGCGCCAGCCACGACTGCGGCGGTCACCACGAACGCCAGCGCGCCGGCCCGCTGATTGCGGAGCTCGGACACGAAGAAGCCGGCCGTGACCGGAATCGCGAGCGAGCCGATGCCGAGCGCGGCGGCAAGTTGACCGTCGCCATCGAGCCAGAAGTACGCGGCGACGAAGACGGCAATGACGCACACCAGGCCGTAGAAGACGACGGAGAAGACGCCGAACGACCCTGCTTTGGGCTCTTTGTATTGCTTCGGGTCTTCGCCGATGACGATGGACATCGCCACAGTCTTACCCGAAATGTGTGGCCGGTACGGCCACATGGGGTCGGCGGCCTACCGGGGCGGACCCGATCGCGAGTCGTTCTAACCCAGGACGGTGCCGGTGGATTCGGCGTTGACCGATCGATTCCGGGAGAACGCTCGCATGTCGATGGGGGTGCCGGTGAAGCGTCCCTCGACGACCAGCGGATCGGCGTCGTGGTCATGTCCAGCTTCGACGGCGGTGATGAGTTCGGCCATCAGGTGCGAGGCAACGCAGGCGTTTTTGAACTGGTTCCCGCTCGTGCCGCAGGCCATGTAGAAGCCGTCGAGGTCACCTCGGTCATAGATCGGACCCCAGTCCGAGCTGACGTCGTAGGCCTCGGCGACGCCCATGCGTTGGCGGGGCACGCCGAACTCGGGCACGCGCTTGCCGACACGCATCATCTGTCGCGACCACAGCGGCTCGGTGACCTCTCGGTGCAGCGTGTCCATGTCGTCGACCCAATCGTGTCCGTCGCATTCGGGATCGGCTGAGCCGACGAAGATGGTGTTGCCCGGTGCTGGCCGGAAGTACATGCCTTGGTCGAGGTCGCCGATGATCATGCCGTCGCGTTCGAAGTCGAGGTCATCGGGCGCGGGCGCGAGGTGCGCCTCGTGGCGCATCGGTGCGGTCGTGATGGACATGGTCTTGTCCTGGCCGGCGATGCCGTTGACCATCGAGGACCATGGGCCGCCGACGTTCACGACGATGGGCGCGAGCACGTCGTCGCCGGTTGCGAGCCGCACGCCGGTCACGCGTTCGTCTTCGTGCAGAAGCTCGGTCATGCGTTGCCCGAACATGAACGTGGCGCCCTGCTTTTCTGCGGCCGCGTGCAGGTTCTGTGCGGCGAGCTGAGGATCGCTGATGTAGCCCGCGTCGGGGTTGTAGAGAGCGCCGGGGAGCTCGCCAACTGGGTCAGCCCAGAACTCGGGGTCATCGGGTGCTCGGGCGCCGCCATATTCGGCGAGGGTCAGGAACGGCAGCCGCTCCGTCGTCTCCTCTGCCGTCCACTCTTCGAACGGCACGCCCGCCTCGGTCATGTTCTTGACCCACAGGTGATGCAGGTCTTCGTGCGTGCGCAGGAACGCGGTGCCCACCGTGATCTTGTGGGCGACGCCGTACTCGTGATCGGCTGGCTCCGTTTCGAGGTAGTCGGCGAAGTTCTCCCAGTACTGGTTGCCTTCCCAGGCCATGCGCACGCCGTCGACGGTCGTGTAGCTGAAGCGCACGATCGCGCCTGAACTCGACGTCGAGCCCATGCCCGGTCCGGGGTTCATCTCGATGACGGCAACGTCGAGGCCTCGGCGGCTGAGTTCGAAGGCAATGCCGCATCCGAAGATGCCGGCGCCGATCACGATGGCGTCGTGCTGAGTCATGGGTGCAGGTTACGTGTCCCGAATTCACCGACGCCATGTTCAAACGGGCGCGAAGATCGTGCCGTGCGCATGCATGACGACGAGGTCGAGATCACCGCAGCGATTGCGAGCCGTCTGGTGGCGGCGCAGATGCCTGCCCTGGCCGGGTTGGCGTTGGAGATCGTGGAGCCATGGGGCACCGACAATGCGATCTGGCGCCTCGGCGATGACCTGGTGCTTCGGTTTCCTCGCATCGCGTGGGCGCCGAACCAGATCGAGTTCGAGGCCGAGTGGCTGCCTCAATTCGCGCCGCTGCTTGATGTGGCAGTGCCCGAGCCAGTCGCGATTGGGGAGCCAGGGGAGGGGTACCCGTTTCCGTGGGCCGTGCACCGGTGGGTTCCCGGCGTCGGCGCTGCTATCGACGCCATGGCGGATCCGTTGCAGTTCGCCCGTGACTTGGCCGATGCTGCCCGCCAGGTCTGGGCGCTACCGGCCAAAGGCGCTCCGCCAGCGAAGAACCGTGCTCGCCCGCTCTCTGACTACGACGCAGAGACGCGTCGGTGCATCGAGTCCGCCGCCCATCTGATCGATGCCGACGCGGCGCTCGCGATCTGGGAAGACGCCCTTGCTGCTCCCGCCCATGCCGGTGCGCCCGTCTGGGTGCATGGCGACCTTGAGGGCAACTGCTTGCTGCTCGACGGCCAGCTCCACGGGCTCGTCGACTGGGGCCTGGCGTGTGCTGGTGATCACGCCACCGACGTGCAAGTCGTGTGGTCGCCACTATTCACGGCCGAGTCCCGGCAGGTCTTTCTCGATGCGCTTGAGATCGATGACGCCACGCTGGCTCGAAGCCGCGGCGCGGCGATCAACCAAGCCTGTGGCGCGTTGCCGTACTACCTCGACACGTATCCGCTGATCGTCGAGCGTTCGTGGCACAAGCTCGCTGAGCTCGGGGTGGAGCGCACAGT
>CALDGN010000403.1 GCA_937942965.1 uncultured Acidimicrobiales bacterium
CACTCTTGACCGGCCGCCCGCCCGTCGACCTTGGACGCTCAACCGGCCCGGCTGAGGCCGCGACCGCCCGCCGGGCTGCGGTGGTTGAACCGCTACCGCCGACCGTTCCTCCGGGGGCCGTCGAGGTGTTGCGATCGATGATCGCGACCAGCCCGGAGCTGCGGCCCGTGTCCGCGGGCGCTGCGTTGCACGAGCTCACACCTCACATCGATCCCTTCGCATCGGGCCTCGGACGAGCCCCGATCACGCACGGCGCGGATGCGCCCGTCAACCCATGGTGGAGACAAACATGAATCAGAGCAATTGGTGGAACGACGACGCGGTTGCGAGCCCGCCGGCAGCGAACCGCGCGCCGTGGGCCGACGATGCAACGATCGTCAAGTCGTCGAATCAACGGGTAGGCGTCGCGCATGCGGGGCTGCCGCCCGGGTTCGGGTCACGTGACGCGGTGGGTCCGGCCGAGGTCGCCGTTGGCGAGCGCCCGGGCTGGCTGGCTCGCACCGGCTCGAACGCCGGGGTCACGGGCATGGTCGCCGGACTCCTCGCAGGCGCACTCGGCGTCGGGATCTTCTTGGCGGTCGACCGGTCCTTCTCGCTCACACGAGATCACCGAATCCTGGTGCTCTGCATCAGCGTGCCGATCCTGGTCGGGCTGTTCGTTGCGTCGTGGGCCGAAGTCGCCAACCGGTCGTGGGCAGCAGCGGCTCGCCGTGGACTGTTCGCCATCGCTGCTGGCGTTGGCGGCAGCTTGCTCGGCCTGCTCGGCGCCACTGCGATCTACGAGACGTTCTTCGACAAGGAGAACAGCGTGCTCGGCGCCGTCGTGTTGGCCGCCGCGTTCGGTCTTATCGCAGCCCTGTCGGGTGCTGCGATCGGCTTCACCATGTCGCCCCGCCAAGCACTGCTCGGAGCCCTTGGCGGCTTCGCCGGTGGAGGCGTCGGCGGTCTGTTGATCGCCGTTCTCTCCGGGCACGAGGTTCCACTTTCGGGTCATGTCGAGCAGCTGCCCATCATCGAGGTGGCCTTGCCGATACCGATTGCGACCCTGCTCATCGGCGGCTCGATCGGTCTGCTCTCGCAGGTCACCAGAAGCGCCTGGATCACGATCCAAGAGGGCCCGATGGCAGGCCGCGAGATCATCCTCGACAAGCCCAAGAACACCATCGGCTCTGCCAGTGGATGCGATGTCGTGCTGCGAGATCCCGACGTCGGACGTAAGCACGCGGTGATCAACCTCACGGGCCCCCAACCGTCGCTCGTGGTGATCGACAAGCAAGCCAGGTCGCAAGTGAATCGAACCGACGTTGCTGGCGCCGAACTGTCGCCCCATGACTTGGTGCTGCTGGGCAACACGTACTTCCGAGTGTTCGTCCGATGAGCTACTCACGTCCAGCGACCCGTTCGAACCCCGCCTGCATCGTCTTGCTCGTCGACCAGTCCCTCTCGATGGGCGAAGAGTTCGCCGGTGACCATTCCACGACCAAGTGCGAAGGCACCGCACGAGCAATCAACCGCTTGCTGCTCGACCTGATCGTGCTCTGCGACAAAGATCCCGGCGCGCTTCCCCGGCCGTACTACGACGTCGGCGTCATCGGGTACGGCGCGAACGTCGGCCCGGCCTGGGGCGGCGAGCTCCGAGGCCGGTCCCTCGTCTCGATTCCCGATCTCGCCCTGCACCCGATCAGCCCTGATGAAGCCGCGTGGGTTGTCCCCGCAGCGGACGGAGCGACGCCGATGGGCGAGGCCTTCGCTGCAGCCGGAGCGACGATCGCCGAGTGGACACAGAACCACCGAGACTCGTTCCCGCCGATCGTCATCAACATCAGCGACGGAGCGGCCACCGATGATCCGATCCTGTGGTCGCAACGGCTGAAGTCGCTCGCAACTGCGGACGGGAACCTGTTGCTCTTCAACCTGAACATCTCGCGAGAGCCGGTCGCCCCACAGCTGTATCCGCACTCACCCGAGGGACTCCCGCACGAGTTCGCGAGGGCGCTGTGGGACATGTCGTCGCCGCTGACGGAACGGATGTGTGACACCGCGTCACTGCCCATGGGCACCAAGGGTTTCGGGCTCAACGCAGACCTGTCGTCGCTGATTGACTTCCTCCACATCGGAACCCGTGTCGGTGGATCGTGGAACGGTCAGGGTGATCTGCCCGAACCGCGGTCGGCGCTGTGATGCAGCTTCGAGTTCGGACCTACTCCGCCGCCAAGCACGGGAACCGCCTGGCCGAGTGCGAAGACAGCGTGACTGCGAGCGAGCATCGGGGCCGCTTCGCGGTCGCCGATGGCGCGTCGCAATCCTGGGCTGCTCGCGACTGGGCGCGGTTGCTAACGAGCCGCTGGGTCGAGAAGCCAGCTGCAGGCGACGAGTTCGTGGAGTGGGTCGTCGAGGCACAGGCCGCGTTCAACGAGTTGGACCAGTCCGGGGGAGCAGACGTGCCCGCGTACTTGCGGGCCCATCGCACAAACCGAGGGGGAGTCGCGCATGCGACGTTCGTCGGAGCCACGTTCGAACCGGGCGCAACGGCGGAACTCCGCATGGTCTCCATCGGTGACAGCTGCGGGTTCGTTGTCCGAGAGCGGACGCTTGTCTCGAGCGTTCCACCCGAAGTCGAGGGCATGGTCTTCGACTCGACGCCGTCGTTGATCATGAGCTGCGGCCCCGTGCCGAGGCCTGTTCATCTCGTCGCGTTGGCTGGGGAGCCGGGGGACCGCTGCTACATGGCGACCGATGCGCTCGCCGAGGCAATACGCGACGCACACCTCGCAGGTGCGCCGCTCTGGGAACGCCTCGATGCCCTGACGCCACCGGCGTTCCTGGATCTCGTCGACGAGTTGCGTGCTGCCGGCATGGAGAACGACGACGTCGCCCTCGCCGTCGCCCGGCTCGAGTAGGAGGACTACTCGGCATCAAGGGCCGTGAGGCGCTGAGCGCAATGAAGACCTCGGGCGTGCGGTTGCCGAGGATCCAAGCGAGCATGGGCAGGCCGGTGGCGAACGCCTGCAACGACTGCGTCACCAGGAGCAGCCGCCGACGGTCGTAGCGCTGAGCGAGTGCAACGTTTCGTGCGAAGCCTGTGGAGCGAACCGTACGGAGCTGACATGGCGACAAGTAACCTCGGAGTGGGTCAGCCCACGCTTGACCCACGTTGCCTAGAGGAGACGCAGACATGGCCGGTGGCCTCGCTGGATTGCTGGATGACGTTGCTGCGCTCGCGAAGCTCGCCGCGGCATCGATCGACGATGTCGGAGCCGCCGCTGGCCGAGCCAGCATGAAGGCCGCAGGCGTTGTCGTCGACGACGCCGCCGTAACGCCGACCTACGTGCAGGGTCTCGCCGCCAAGCGCGAGCTGCCGATCATCCGCAAGATCGCCACTGGCTCGATTAAGAACAAGCTGCTCTTCATCCTGCCGGCCGCACTGCTCCTCAGCGAGTTCGTGCCGACGCTCGTCGAGATCATCCTCATGCTCGGCGGCTGCTTCCTTTGCTACGAAGGCGCGCACAAGATCATTCACGCCATCAAGGGTGACGACCACGACCACGACGAACCGTCGGTGGTCAAGGGCCCCGAAGCCGAACAAGAGACGATCTCCGGAGCGATCCGCACCGATTTCATCCTGTCGGCCGAGATCATGGTGATCTCGCTCAAAGAAGTCATCGACGAGAACTTCTGGTCACGGGCCGTCATCATGGTCGTGGTGGCGGTGCTCATCACCGTCGTCGTCTACGGCCTCGTCGCCCTCATCGTGAAGATGGACGACATCGGCCTCGCCATGGCGAGCCGAGATGACGAAGCGTCGCAACGCACCGGTCGGATGCTCGTCAATGCGATGCCCAAGGTGCTCACGTTCCTGTCGGTCATCGGTACCGCCGCCATGCTGTGGGTCGGCGGCCACATCCTCCTCGCAGGCGCCAAGGAACTCGGCTGGGCGTGGCCCTACGACGTCGTCCACGACGCCGCCCACTCGGTCGCTGGTGTCGGCGGCATCGGCGGCTTCCTCGAGTGGTTGGTCAACTCGGCGATCTCCGCCGTCATCGGTTTCGTCGTCGGCGCCATCATCGCCACGATCGTCGACGGCATCAAGGGCAACAAGCACGACGCCCCAGCGCACGCCGCTGCTCACTGACCGCAGAATCACCAAGGAGTCCATCATGAAGATCCGCCCCAAGCTGACCGGCGCTCCGATGGGCTACACGCTCTCGATCGTCGATGGCACCGACGTCTATTCAGACTTCGGCAAAGCGCTCTGGAGTGACGAACGCGAGATCGAAGCGGCGCTCAAAGAGCTGCTCTTCATCCGCACATCGATCGTCAATGAGTGTCCCACTTGACTGGACGGACATGTCGTCTCGGCGAGACGACGCGGTGTACCTGACACGGAACTCGAAGCTCTCGAAGACCAGTCACTGTGGCCAAGCGTGTTCGACGCTCGGCGCCTCGCAGCACTGAAGCTGGCCGACGCGATCTGCCACGACTCGGCGGTGCTCGATCCGGCGCTTACTGCCGAACTGCGCGAGCACTTCAACGAGGTCGAGATGGCCGAGCTGATCCTGGTGTGCGCCCAAGGCAACTTCAACAACCGCGCCGGCAACGCCGCCAAGCAACTTCTCGACGGTTAGCGGGTAGTACGCGTTCTTCGCTTCGCTCAGAACGCTGCGGTCGGTGAAGCCTCGGCGGTCCCCACCGGCGGTGTTTCTAGGTGGGGGTGTCGACGTGGTCCCAGTCGGCGTCGCCGAAGCGGATCAGCCAGTTGAGCGCCCGATGACGCTGCGCGAGCACGGGTGCAGCCAAGCTGCGTGACGCGACGACCATCTCGCCGGGGTCATTCCAGTTGAAGTTCATCGGCACCAGATCGCCCGACGTGTGGCAGCCACGGACGCCGTTGTGCTGGCGCACCGTCAGCTCGACCGCGTCGAGAACTTCGGTTGGCGAACGCAAGGTCGCCGCATCGATCGCAGTGCGATCTGGCAGGGCAGCGAACACCTGGTCATGCAACTTCTCGACGTCGATCATGGCTTCGGGCCACGCCAGCTGATCGATATGCCCCAACGCCCACATCAGCGGCACGATCGCCTCGAGGCTCCAGATCATTTCCTGGCGACTCGCTTCGTCGACCGGATCTGATGCGAGTAGCGCCGCCTCGGATGGCGACAGATCGTCGGCGACACCAAACCGCTCGATGTCGGCGAGCACCTCCGCACGAGGACGACCACGTGCGAACGTCACGACGGAATGCATCGCGACGAGACGACGAGCGACTTCGGCTGGCGAGCGAAGCGCGACCGTGCTCTCGTCGCCGATCCAGCGGATGTGTCCTTGCCAGCACGGCACGCCATAGGGCGCCATCTGCACGAGGACTCGCTGGGTGCGCGCTTCTTGGGCGGGCGAAGCCTCGACGGGCTCGGGGACCTTGATGACGCGCAGGTCGGCGAGCTCGGCCAGCGGTGGCGCATCGGCCGCGCCGAGCCAGATGCGGCCGAACGGGTCGTAGAACATCTGGTTCGCGAATGTGAACGCGCTCTCGAGCGTCGCCGTCAGGCTGATGATCAAGCTCATCGCTCGATGATCCGGATCGAAATCCGGCTCGACCACGATGCCGAACACTTGGCGTACCGCTCGGACCGTGCCGAGCACGGGCGCAATCGCATCTGCGTCGCCGCCAGTTTGAGCGACCAGAAATCCGGCCAAGCCTTCAAGATGTTGTGGCAGCGCGCCTGGGTCCAAGGTGCTGACTCGCACGCCCAGGTCGGGCCAGCGAACGAGGGTCGATTCCCCTTCGACCGTGAGCTCGGCGTCAGGCGCCAGCGAGGCCAGCAGCTCGGCGTCGACCGTGCGGGTCGAGAGTGAATAGACCGTCACGCTGGCCGTCATGGTGGGGATTCCTATCGAAGGGTGTTGGCCATTCTCATCGGCAGCGGCACCTGTCGGGTGAGATGCTCTGATTCGTTCGGGCCCCGATCCGCTCTGGGCGGACAGCGGACGACGGTCAGCGAGCCGCTTCGGGGAACCCGGGGTGATCGGTATCGCTGCAGTCGACCCCCTCGGGGATCCAGCGGGTTGCCTCGACGCCAGCGCAGATCTTGGCGACGACGGTCGGTCGTCCGAACTCGTCGGCCCGGTTGTCTTCGACGATGAGGACCCGGTCGCCGTCATAGGCGTAGCGGTAGTAGATCGGATCGCCTTCAGCGGAGAGCGCAGCGATGTCGACCGTGACCGGTTGGCCGGCAGCGATTTCGTCGAGCAAGCAGTCGCTGACCTGTTCGATCAACGCTTCGTCACCGTCTTCGTTGCGGGTAGAGACACTGGCGCACGCGGTGTCTTCGGTGCCGAAGATCGGCTCGTCGCCAACTGAGCTGTTGCCGACGTCGCTGGAGCACGCAGTTGCCAGGAGCGCCAGACCGACCAATGTGGTGCACGCGGCTCGGGCGATTGCGGGCAGACGAATCACGTCACGACCGTAGACCGGGCGGTCGGTCAGTTTTGCTCGGGGCTCCACCGAACAGGGAACACATCGGGGAAGTCGGTCAACGGCTGACCGGACTGTGGCTCGTGCTTGTAGAGCGCCACCGGGTCCGGAATGATCTGGCCAGCGCGATGCAGATAGTGCACGTCTGGGCCCGCCCACATCGAGGCGTGAGCCCGCCGGGACGACTCGGCGACGCGGCCTCCGAGCGCGGAGTGAAGGATGTGTCCGTGGAACAGCAGCACGTCGCCCGGCTCGTAGTGCCAGCCAAGGATGTCGAACGACGAACGGTTCGCATCGATGTCCGGAACCGGTGGAAGTCGCTGATCGCGTATGCCGCTGAAGTAGTCCCATTCCTGGTGGGCGTCGGCCCCGAGCACAGGCGCCGCCGCAGTTCCAGCCTGGACCTCGGCTTCGGCTGCCGCAAAGGTCTCGCGGGCATCGTCGTCGCGTTCGGCGTCACGGCCGGCCAGTGGCGCATAGGTCGTGTTCCAAAGATGTGAACCCCGGACGACCTCGACACTCAAATCCCGAGGGACTTCGTCGGGCGATACCCAGGCACGAATCAGGTCGTGACCGTCGACGTTGTAATAGCAGGTGTCCTGATGCCACGGCGTAGGCGGCACATGGCCGGCCGGCTTGAAGAACAACTGGTCCATGTAGAACGACACCGGAGCTCGCAGAGTCGAGCCAACGATCTCGGCCAACACACCTTCGGTCACCAAGCTGCCGAGCTCGCTCGAACGAGCAGCAGGGAACTGGTCGACGCGGAGCGTGCCAATGTCGGTCGACATGCCGTCAGGTGTAGCGATCGCAGCATCAAGGCCAGCAGCCGCTGCCTCGACCCAGTCCGGCGGCAGAACCTGCTTGAGGAGCACTGCTCCGTCGCGATGAAAGGCCGCCGACTCTTCGTCGGTGACAGGGCGCAGCGCAGACGAACTCAACGTGGACATCGCAATCCACGCTAGTTCAGGGCTACTGGTTAGGCCCCTTCGGTACCTGCCGGAGGCGCTGAGGCACTGATCGTGCCGCCGTCGAGGACACCCTCGGCGGCAACCGCGACGCCTGCCACGAGCTCGACGAGGATCTCGTCTTCTTCCTCCATGTCTGAGATGTCGGCGATGAACCATCCGCCGTCGCCGGTCAACACCGGCGCGCTCACATGGCTCGCCAACGCTTCGCTGGGCTCGTCGGGGTGTCGGACGTCCCACACCGCAGCGGCCATGGCCTCGAGAGCTGCCGCCGCAGCTGTCGGATCAGCGTCGGTCAGAGCGAAGTACATCGCACCGCTCTGGCTTCGCAGGTCCTCGATCATGTTCGGATCGACCCGGACGGTGCCATCCGGCGTCTCGGCCGGGCCCGTCGCTGCGTCTTGTTGCGCAAGCATCTGGCGGATCTCTTCGTTCGGCGGAACGAGCGCACCCAGCGAGGGCGTGATGTCCGGAGCGTCGCTGGGGAACGAAACGGCGTTCACCGAGTTCTCGTCGTCAACCGGTTCGAAGGTCTGCCAGGCGACGATCGGGAACGTGTCACCCGGCACCAGGTCAGGGCGCACCACATGAAGCCACGGCGCCAGGTCGACCACGATCTGCACGATGCTGATTGAGCCGTCCTCGGCAAAGGCTGCGGCGATGGCAGCGGCCAAGTTGCCGACCCGCGGTTCGGCCCGTTCCACGAGATGGCGGACCATCTCGTCGGCGGGATACATGCCGTTGTCGAGCGCCATCTTCCGCACGATGTCGTCGAACAATTCGGGCGGAAGCCCGAGCAGCTCAAGCAGTCGCCACACCGGCGCGCCCACGAGTACCGACGCGGCCTGTTCCGGATTCGTCTCGACGCCATCAGCCAGCGCCTCGAACAGATGCAGCCACCGGGTGGGGTCGCACGTCAGGTGCAGGCGAAGGAGTTCTCGAAGCGTCCGCTCCGCCTGATGGTTGGAGCGGTCCCACTGGACAAGACCCTTGTCGATGCCGGGAATCGCGACCGACAGCGATTCGAGCGCTTCGGCACCGACAGGACGCAGATCGATCGCCCCCCGCTCATCTCCGATCCAGAACGTGAGCGACTCGCCGCCGCCTTCGAGCGCGAGCCCCGTCGCCTCACCATCGCGGATCCACCCGGTGAGCACCGCAGATTGCAGATCACCGCGACTCGGGATCCGAACGTTCTGCTCGATGAGCACCGTCGACGACGCCAGTAGCTCGACGGCTCGTGCGACGCGCTCCCTCGGTGATGGCTCCATCGGTGATGGTTCGTTCATCGGGCGAGGCTACTGCGGCGCTTCGACCCGCACGCCGGGCTGAGTAACGTTTCCCCATGGCGTTCACGGGGATCCCGACCGATGCACTTGCGTTCTATAACGAGCTCGAGGCGGACAACTCCAAGGCGTTCTGGGAACAGAACAAGGAGCGATTCAAGGTTGTCGTTCGTGGGCCGGTAACCGAACTTGCCGAGACGCTCAGCGAATACGGCGACTTCCACTTGTTCCGCCCGCACAACGACCTGCGGTTCTCGAAGAACAAGCCGCCGTACAAGACGCACCAGGGCGCCTATACCGAGGGCGAAGGGGGCGCCGGCTACTACTTCCAGCTCTCGGCCGAGGGCCTCATGGCCGGCACCGGCTACTACGCGATGGCCAAGGATCAGCTCGACCGGTTTCGTCAAGCTGTCGATGACGATGCGCTTGGTGGCGAACTGGTCGACATCGTCGGCGGCTACGGACGCGGCTTCCGGATCGGAGCGATCAGCGAACTGAAGACAGCGCCTCGTGGCTATCCCAAGGACCATCCGAGGATCGAGATCCTTCGCCGCAAAGGCCTTCTGGCATCCAAAGACTTCGGCGCCCCGAAGTGGCTCCACACAAAACGGGCTGCGACCCGGATCCGTGAAACGTGGGAAGCGGGCGACGCGATGAACGCGTGGCTCGACAAGCACGTTGGCCCGAGTCAGCTCGAGCCCGAAGGCTTCTTCGGCTGACGGCATCGCCTGGAGCTCCCAGAGAGCGTTCGACAACCCAGTGCTAACTTCGTTGTCCTGACCGATCAAAGGGGGAGAGGTCATGCCTTTGCTTGTACTGGCGTTCTACGGAGCGCTCGTGGTGTGGGCGGCGATGTTGTTCGTCGCTCTGCGACAGGCGTCGTACCGGCCGTTCCTGATGTTCGGCATCGGGCTGATGCTGTTCCTGAACATCGGCTATTTCGTCCAGGGTCAACCTGACGCAATCGCGTTCTTCATCAGCTTGTACGACGTGCTCGACAACCTCGGCGTGTCGAGCGACAGCGGCGAGATTCCCGCGGCACTCGCGACCTGTGTCGACAACGCATGCACCACGTGGGGCGACACCTACGAGACGCATCCGTCCTGGGGCGTTGCCTTTCACGACCGGTTCGCGAACGGGCCAACGTCTCGCACGAACCTGCTCTACGGCCACATCGCGTTCAACACCGTCGCGTTCGTGCTCGCTCACGTGCAGCTCTACCGTCCCGGCACGGGTGGCGCAGCCAACGCTCGCCGACATCGCCTGCTCGGACGTGTGGGCTTCAGCGCCAACGCAATCGGCACGCTCGCTGCAGTCGTACTCGCAGCCCAGCACGGATCGGTCGAGGAGTACGGCGGCCCGCTCGCCATGTTCGGATTCTGGTCGATGGCATTCGTGGTCTTCGGCTGTGGCGTCAAGACCGTCACGACGGCCCGCTCCGGCGATATCGCTGGTCACCGCGTCTGGATGATGCGGTACCTCGGTTCGATGTGGGGCGCCTTCTGGCTGTTCCGGGTGATGCTGTTCGTGCTCGGACCGATCCTGCGCAATATCGAGGCTGCAACGATCTTGATCTGCATCTGGTTCTCCGCACCGCTCGGAGTCCTGATCGCCGAAGGCTTCCGCCGCCGTGCCATCCGCGGGAATCGAGTCGATGTCCGGGCGTCTGACGCGAACGTGCTTTCCGAGGTCTAGGTGCGGCCATACAAGAAGTAAAGACGTGGTGCCGACAATTCGCTGCGAGGGGGTGTCAAACTTGAGAAAATAGTTTCACACCACACATGGAAAGCAGTGACGTATGCGCCGGGGCAACGAAGTCAGAACTCGCGAACGAGACGATGACCAGCGAGGCGCCGGCCGCGCTCGCGGCAAGCTCGACCGGATTGTGATCGTGGGAGGTGGAACGTCGGGTTGGATGAGCGCCACGTATCTCCAACGGTCCTACCCCGACGCACATGTCACCGTGATCGAAGCGCCAGCCATCCCGAGAGTTGGCGTTGGCGAAGCCACGATTCCCAACCTGAACTCTGCGTTCTGGCAACACCTCGGCATCCCGGAGTCTGAGTGGATGCCCCGGGTTCGGGCCACCTGCAAGATGGGGATCAAGTTCGCGAACTGGAGCGCCCCCCAGATCACCGATCCGGACGATCACTACTGGCACCTATTCGGCGTCATGCCTGCGTACGCCGGCGTGCCGCTCCCGCATTACTGGAACCAGCAGCGCCTGCACCATGGCACCGTCGGCCGCTTCGACGAGGAGTGCTACCGCGAGACGGCAGTCGCGCAGCAACAGCGCAGCCCCGTGGATCTCGATGGCCAGAAGTGGTCGAACTACGCCTGGCACTTCGACTCGAACCTGATGGCCGAGTACCTCAAGGAATGCTCGCTCGAGTGGGGAGCTCGGTTGATTGCCGAACGTGTCGTCGGCGCCGAGAGGGCGGGCGACGGAGCGATCAGCAGCGTGCAAACAGACCACGGCAATTCGATCGAAGGTGACTTCTTCGTCGACTGCTCAGGATTCCGGTCGCTGCTTATGGGCGAGGTCATGGGCGAGCCGTTCCTCGACGCGTCGGATCAACTGCTGTGCAACGCGGCCGTTGCGACCCAGCTGCCACACCACGTCGACGATGCTCCCGTCGACGCGTACACAACTGCGACCGCGCTCAACAACGGATGGAGCTGGCACATCCCGCTGCTTGGGCGGGTCGGAACCGGCTACGTCTACTCAAACCGCCACTGCAGCGAAGACGAGGCCATCGCAGAGTTCAGCGACCACCTCGGCATCGATCCCGACGCCCAGACCTGGAATCGGCTCCGCTTCCCGGTCGGCCGACGCCAACGCTCCTGGGTCGCGAACTGCGTAGCCGTCGGGCTCGCTGGCAACTTCCTTGAACCGCTCGAGTCAACCGCGCTCTATCTGACTTATGGGGCACTGCACCAGCTGGTTCGTCACTTGCCGGACGGCGACCTGAACCGGGCCGATCGAGATGGATTCAACGAAGCGCTCGCATACAGCTACGACGACTGCAAAGACTTCGTGCAGATGCACTACGTGTGCAGCCCTCGGAGCGACACGCGATTCTGGCAAGACAACCACCAGCTCAATGTCTCCCCGTCGTTGCAAGAGAAGCTCGACCGGTACCGCGACGGACAGGTCATCAACCTGACGACCACGAGCGCCGACGCCTACTACAACAACTTCGACTACGAGTTCCGCAACTTCTGGACCGAAGGCTCGTACTACGCCGTGCTGACAGGCATGGGCGTCTACCCCGAACGGGTGCACGAGTCGCTGCGCAGCGGGCAAGAACCGCAGGCGATCCAGCAACTGTTCTCGTCGGTCAAGGAACGAGGGGCCCGCGCGGCCGAAGTGCTTCCGAGCCATCGCGACTTCCTCGTCTCGCTGTACCACGACGAGAACGGGCCGGTCATCGACCTGCGCGATCGGGATCGCTGAACGACTTCGCTGGCTCCCTTCTCTGCCACAATCAACCCTCCGACCAGGAGGGGCACCATGCCGAACGACCAACTCACCAACGAGACGGTCGAGCTGCTGCAGCAGCTGATCCGCAATCAGTGCGTCAACGAGGGAACCGAGACGTCCGGCCACGAGGATCGCAACGCTCGGCTCTTGCGAGACGAACTCGATGGGCTGCCCGTCGACATCGAGATGATCGAGCCCGCGCCCGGGCGCACCTCGATGATCGCCCGCTACGAGGGGACCGATCCTGACGCGCCGACGCTGTGCTTGATGGGACATACCGACGTCGTGCCGGTCAGCCCCGACGGCTGGACCAACGACCCGTTCGGCGGCGAGCTGATCACGGCCGCCGACGGCACGCCCGAAGTCTGGGGACGCGGCGCGGTCGACATGTTGAACCTGACCTCATCAATGCTGGTCGCGTTCCGCGAGATCGTGCGCAGCGAACGTCGCTACCCCGGCGACATCATCTACTTCGGCGTCGCCGACGAAGAGGCCGGGGGAGTGCTCGGCGCTCGCCACATCGTCGACCATCACTGGGATGCGGTTGGCTGTGACTACGTGCTGACCGAGTACGGCGGCACGCCGACGTTCACCGACGAGGGCACGTTCGTGTTGCTGACGAACGGCGAGAAGCAGGCTGCGTTTCGCCACCTCGAAATCGCCGGATCACCCGGTCACGGCTCGATGCCCTACGACGCCGACAATGCACTGATCAAGGCCGCGACGATCGTGCACCGCCTCAGCCAGCACGAGATCGCACCCCGGCTCGACGAGGCCTTTCGGGACCGCGTTCGGGCGCTCGGGTTCGACCGCGAGCTCGAACGGAAGTTGCTCGATCCGGTGCACCTCGAGGAAGCGCTGGCCGAGCTTCCGCCTGGCACCGCTCGCAACCTGCACTCGTGTTGCCACATGTCGTTCAGCCCGAACGTGATGCAGAGCGGCGAGAAGGACAACACGATTCCGGACCACGCCGACCTGTACATCGACATTCGGATGCTTCCTGGCGAGACGCAAGAAGACGCCGATCGCTACGTGCGCGAGATCATCGGCGAGGACCTGTGGCCGTCGGTCACCATGCATCGCAAGTTCGATGATGAACCCAAGGCGCCTGCGCAGTCGTCGATCGACACGCCGCTGTGGTCTGCGCTCGACGATGCGATTCAGATGGCGTATCCCGGGGCTCGGGTCGTTCCGTCGTTCGTCACCGGAGGCACCGATGCGCGGTTCTTCCGAGCGAAGGGTGTGCCGGCGTATGGCTGCGGCCTGCTCAGCGACAAGGTCTCGTTCGCCGAGTTCCAGAGCCGCTTCCATGGCAACGACGAGCGGATCGACATCGAGTCGCTTGCGCTCACCACCCAGCTCTGGCTCGACGTCTGCGATCGCCTCTGGGTGTAGTCCTGGCGTCGATTCCGCCGGCGTTTTCTGACAGAGCCGGTCGGGCTGTGAAGATGAGCCCGTGACGTTGGGGGACCGAACGATGGAGCTAGAGCGATGAGCAGCGCAGGCATGCTGGCGCCGTACCGAGTGCTCGACCTGACCGATGGGCGGGCCGAGATCGCGACCTTCATGCTCGCCGGGCTCGGCGCGGACGTCATCAAGGTCGAACCGCCTGCTGGTGCGACATCAAGACGCCAAGCGCCGCTGGCCGAAGGCGAACCCGACGAGCTCGCCAGCCTGCGGTTCCAGGCCTACAACCGAGGCAAACGCAGCATCGCGCTCGATGTGCGCGACTCGGCGGACCGCGCCGACTTCGAGGCGCTTGTCGCGAGCGCTGACTTCGTATTCGAGAACGCGGGTGCGGGTGTCGCCGACGCGGCGGGTCACGGTTTCGAAGCGCTGCGCCAGTTGCAGCCGGATCTCGTCTACGTCGCCATTTCGCCGTTCGGTCAAGACGGGCCCTACGCCGACCATCTGAGCACTGACCTGACGATCGCGGCCATGGGCGGATCGGTCGCATTGACCGGCGACCCGGATCGGCGCCCGGTGCGCATCTCGGTGCCCCAGACCTGGCTGCACGGATCAGCCGAAGCTGCGCTTGCATCGCTCGTCGCGCATGAGCGTCGCCTCGCCACTGGCGAAGCCCAGTTCGTCGACATGTCCGTGCAAGCGGCGGTTTTCTGGACCGGACTCAACGCCATGGTCAAGTCGGCGATCGACGGCGCCGATGCCGAGCGCTGCGGTACCGAGCTGCACCTCACCACCCTGAAGACGCCACTTGCGTACCCCGCCGCAGATGGCGAAGTCTGCATGATCGCCATCGGCAAGACGCTGCAGGGCGTCGTGCCCTGGATGCGCGACACCGGCATCGTCGATCAGGCCTGGGTTGACGGCGAAGACTGGGAGACCTACGAGCGCCGTCATCTTGACGGCGCTGACATGCATCACACCTTCGAGCACGTCATCGAGACGGTTCGACGGTTCACCTCGAGCATGACGAAGAACGACTTGTTCCAAGGTGCGGTTGAACGCGGCTTCACGATCGTCCCCGTCAGCACCGCCGAAGACGTGCTGGCCATGGACCAGCTCGAGGTCCGTGACTACTGGGACGAGATCACGCTGCCCAGCGGACGGACGCTCCGCGCTCCAGGCGCATTCGCGAAGTCGTCCATCGCTCCCATCCAGTGGGCTCGGCCCGCTCCGAAGGTCGGCGAGCACACCGAAGAACTGCTCGCCGAGCTCGCGGCCGCCTCGCCCCGCACGCCGCTCGAACGAGTGCGTCCCGAACGCCGGCTGCCGCTCGAAGGGATCAAGGTCGCCGACTTCTCTTGGATCGGTGTCGGGCCTATCTCGGCCAAGGCGCTCGCTGACCACGGTGCGACCGTCGTGCGCATCGAAAGCGACGACCCGGCCGACCGACTGCGGCTCGTCGGTCCGTTCAAAGACAACGAGATCGGCATCAACCGCTGCCAGTTCTACGGCTCGTTCAACACCTCGAAGCAGTCGATGCACCTCAACCTCAAGCATCCCGACGGGCTCGACGTGGCTCGCAAGATGCTGGCCTGGTGCGACATCTCGCTGAACTCGTTCGTCGCCGGATCCATGGACCGACTCGGGCTCGGCTACGACGTGGCCCGCGAGTTAAACCCGAGCATCATCATGGCCGAGACGTGCCTCTTCGGGCAGACCGGCCCGATCGCCTCGCTTGCTGGCTACGGCTATCACGCGGCGGCGATCAGCGGGTTCTACGAAGTCACCGGTTGGCCCGACCGCCCGCCTGGCGGCCCGTGGAACGCGTACACCGACACTGTGGCGCCTCGATTCCTGGTCACCACGCTGCTGGCAGCGCTTGATCATCGGCGTCGAACGGGGGAGGGGCAACACATCGACCTCGCCCAGGCCGAAGCAGCACTGCACTTCCTCGCACCCCAACTCATCGACACGCAGCTGACCGGGGTGAGCCCGCGTCGACGTGGCAACGCCGACCCTGACCATGCTCCCCACGACGTGTACCCCTGCGCCGGTGACGATCAGTGGTGCGCGATCGCCGTCGAAACCGACGAGCAGTGGGCACGGCTACGTGGTGTGCTCGGCGATCCGGACTGGGCGACCACCGAACTCGACAGCCACGCTGGACGACAAGCGGCAGCCGAGATGATCGACGAACACCTCGGCGCCTACACCCGCCAGCACGAACCCCGGGCACTGCTCGAGCAACTCCAGGCTGCAGGAGTGCCCGCCGGCATGGTGCAACGATCGAGCGATCTGCTCGAAGATCCGCAGTTCGCGCACCGCAACTTCTACCGCCCGATGACGCACCCCGAGATGGGCGAGGTGCCCTACGAAGGCCACCAGTACCGCATCGCCGGCTACGACAACGGGCCCCGCTCACCTGCGCCATGCCTGGGTGAGCACACCTTCGAGGTACTCACCGAACATCTCGGCCTCGACATGGACGAAGCCGTCGCCATCCTCAGCAGCGGAGCGACGGGATAGCTCGAGCTCGCAAGTTCTTTTGGGGGGCGGTCGGTTGGGGCGGGTTGGAGTTCCTACGATTTGGCAGTGGTTGCCTCCGACGATCCTTCGCCTTCGCCAACCCCAGGCCACACACACAGCCATAGTCACGGCCACAGCCATGACTCGATCGGCTGGTCGGCGTTTCGCACCAACCCAGTCCTGCAGGGCGTACTCGGGCTCGTCGTCGCCGCCGCCATCGCCACCCTCATCGCAATCATCGTCCTCTGGCCCACCGACGAAGGGCGCCAGAGCGCCGTCGAACAAGGCGAACAAGTAGGCCTCGGATCCGACCGCTATGCCGGCACCGTCACCTCGGTCGCAGAAGGGCCGTGCTCGTATTCGACAAGCGCCCGCCCCCAGGAATGCCGGCGAGTTGGCTTCATCGTCGACGAAGGCCCGTTCGCTGGCGAGGCCTTCGAGTTCCAAGAGTTCAATCTGAGCGTCGACGCCATCCAGCCCGACCTCGTCGTCGGCGACGCGGTCATCGCTGGCTACGAACCGTCGACCGACTTCTGGTTCTATGCCGACCGGGATCGTCGCGGGCCGCTGATCGTGCTCGCCCTGCTCTTCGCTGTCGTCGTGATCGCACTCGGTCGGCTCCGCGGTCTCGCTGCGCTTGCCGGCATGGCCGTGACCCTCGCCGTGCTGGTGATCTTTGTTGCCCGTTCGGTGCTCGATGGCAACGACCCGTTGTTGGTCTCGGTCGTCGCCGCATCGGCGATCGCGTTCGTCAGTCTGTATCTGACACATGGGCTTAACCCGACAACCACCGTTGCGCTCGCGGGCACGCTCGTTTCGCTCGTCATGACCCTGGCCCTCGCCTCGGTCTTCTTCGCAGTGGCTCGCTTCACTGGGCTCGCGAGCGAAGAAGCCCTGCTGCTGCCCTTTATCGCCGGGGACATCGACCTGAGCTCACTTCTGCTCGGTGGTGCCGTCCTGGGCACGCTTGGCGCGCTCGACGATGTCACCGTCACGCAAGTCGCGACCGTGGCCGAGCTGCATCACCGCTCGCCCGAGCTCACCGTGCGCGAGCTCGTCGCCAGCGGCATTCGGGTTGGGCGCGACCACATTGCCTCGACGGTCAACACGCTGCTGCTCGCCTATGCCGGAGCGAGCATGCCGCTGCTCCTGCTCTTTGCCGCGTCGGATCAGTCGCTCGACAAGGTCGCGAACTCGGAGCTGATCTCGGTCGAGATCGTGCGCACGCTCTGTGGCTCGGTGGGTCTCGTCGCTGCAGTGCCGATCACAACCGTGCTGGCAGCGCTTGTCACCGAACGAATCGCTGCCGACGATGATGACGTCGACGATCCGCTCTCGGTTGAGTTGTCCGACCTCGTTGCACCGCCGATGGCGGAGCCAGAACCTGAGCCAGAACTCGGTGATGAAACCCCTGATGAGGAAACGGCGCCTGCACCCTCGTGGGACGACTTCGCTCCCGAAGACGACGACCGCTGGTGATCGTCAGCCGTCGCTGGTCGGGGCAGTGAGGTCAGCGAGTTCGCTGTAGCGACGGTCCACGTCGACCACGAAGCGCATCCACTGCACGAAGCTGGCCAAGTGGCCGGCACCGTGACGTTGTTCGTCGAGAATCATTGCCTGTTGGAGCTCGAAAGCTTCTTGATGGTGGCCGTTTGCCGCAAGCGCCCTGACGTGGATCCAACGAGCACGGACCGCCTGGAACCGGAGTGCGTGGTTGTCCTGTACCGACTTCAAAAGGGCCGCAGACAGATCGAGGAAGAGGTCGGTCGCTCCACTGACCTCAGCGAACAAGGTTCTTGCGGTGCGCACATGGAACCCGCTTACAGCGTCGAGGTCGACCGGTGCGTCGTCAAGGATCTGCTGGGCTCGGTCGGTCGCTCCGTCGAGCATTGCGCAACGAGCTTCGATCGCGTCGGCGATGCCCGTCGGGGTGAAGCTGCTGTCGCGCAGCACGGGGAGAGCTTCGTCGAGGGTTTGGCGATCGAGGTCAGCCGAGCCTCCCCGTGGCGACCACGGAGCGTCGGTCAATCGATCAAGCGATGTCTCCGCAAGATGTAGCGCTGCGAGAGGCCAGGATCGGCAGTCTTCGCGATGGCTCAGCGCTGATTCCCACCAACCGCGAGCCTCTTCGACGAGCCCGTAGCTCAGCAGTGTGACGCCAAGGTTGTTGTCGACCGTGACGCGTTCCTCCGGGGTCAACTCGGCGGAGAGTCGGATCGTGACTGCCCGGGCCAAGGCCTCGGCTGAAGGCGGGTGGTCCAAGGTCGGATCAGGCGTGATGCCGGCAACAACAGACAAGATGGTGGCCGAGCGGCCGAGCATCCCGTGCTCTTCCGCATAGCGACTCGTTGTGACGCCCCAGTTGATCGCCAACGCGTTGCAACCGCCATACAGCGCGGCGAGCATCTTGCGGAACCCAAGATCGACAAAGGCCTCGGTGGTCGCCTCTAGGGTCAGGCCAGCGAGTTCGCCCTCGACTCGCTCAACGAGCGAGATGAGGCTGGCCTCGTCGATATTTGGCAACAGGGGAATCCGGTGCTCGAGTTGCCGGCGCCACGAGTCGAGGTCGGGCCGACTGTCGCCAGCGACCGGCGCAGCTTCGACCGGATCAGGCGTTGGGTTCGTCAGCTGGTCGAGTGTCGCTGGGCGGCCCAGGTGGTAGCCCTGCGCAAATCGACAGCCCATGTCGCGCAGTTCGCGAAGCACCCATTCGTCTTCGACCCCCTCGGCGACCACGACGACGCCGTTCTCGCGAGCGAAGGTCAGCATGACTTCGACGACCGATCGAGCTGGGCCGGCGTGGCGGACTCGCGACACGAAATGGCGATCGATCTTGAGCCCGTCATAGGTCAGATCCGTGAGTAGCGAAAGGGTTCCGGCCCCAGTGCCGAAGTCATCGAGCACGACGCGGATCGATCGTTCACGCAGCCCAAGGATCGTCTGCTCGCTGAGCGCCATGTGCTCGCTGCGAAGGTCTTCGACCACCTCGACAACGATGCGGTGTGGATCGATTGCGCCGCTTTCGATCGCGTCGTCGAAGAGGTCAAGGGTGCGTTCGTCGCCGAGTTGAGCGCTCGACAGATTGACGCCGACACTCAGTTCTGCGCCATAAAAGTCGGCGAGTGCGGGAAAGTCCTCGGCGACGTTCCTGAGCGTGGTGGCGGTGAGCTCGGTCGAGAGGCCCTGCTGGTGGATCTCGTCGAGAAAGTGCAGCGGCGTCAGCAAGCCGCGATCTGGATGTTGCCACCGGATCAGCGACTCGACCTCGTGCACCGTGCCATCGTGCAGATCAAAGATCGGCTGATACACGTGGACGAACTCGTGATTCGCGAGCGCTTGCCGAACGGCTCCGGGCCCCGGCTGCGAGTTCGCTGACATCCCTCAGAAGGGTACGGAGGCGGCCGTCTCAGCACACAGCCAGATTGCTCATTCCGGGGCGAAGGTCAGCCGTGCCTCGACCTCTCCGTCGATGATCGCTCCTGTCGCTACGAACCCCAGTCGTTCGTAAAACGTTCGTGGTGAGCCCTTTCCGTCGACCCATGACGTCATCAGCGTGGTCGCGCCACCCTCGCTGAGCTTCTGGATGAGCAGGTCGATCACGCGTACCCCGATATGGCGACGTTGGTGCATTCGGTCTATGAGTAACCGCCACAGGTACGGCTCGGGGTGCGTGTCGGTCACCAGCGCGACCATCACGAAGCCAACGAGTTCACCATCAGCCTCGACCGCGCGCATCCACGGAAGCACCGGAGCTCCATCGATGATTTCGGGAAACAGCGCATCGGCCATCGACGCGACGACAGGTGCAACGAGCCGGTCCTGGGACTTGTGCACAGCCAGCTTGCGCAAGGCGTGCTGGTTCGATTCGTTGACCTCGATCAGGCGCACACTGTCGGGCTTGGTGTCGGACCGTTCCGTCCACGCCTGCCAATCCGCTCGGGTCATGCCGTAGAGCCAGTCATCGCTGTTGTCATCGCCCAGCCAGAACGAGCCGCGTGTGTGGCCTTCAAAGAGGAAGCCGGTCCGTTCGAGCACTTGGGCCGAAGCGATGTTGTCCGGATGCAGCTGGCCGACGAGTCGGCTCACGCCGCGCTCATCGAACAACCAGCGAACGAGCTCCGTCAACGCCTCGACCGCATAGCCGTGTCCCCACTGCTCGCGGGCCAGCGTGTAGCCGACTTCAGCGGAACGGCCAGCCCAAGTCAGTCGCACGAACAGATCGCCGATCACGAAGGTGTCCGCGGCGTCGGCGATGGTGATCATCCATCCCTTGTCGACCTGCGGCTCACCCTCGGCGATTACGTCGTTGATGATCGACTCGCATCGCTCCAAGGGGAACGGCAGCTCCCAGTCCTGCAGGACCTGTACCTCAGGGTCGTTGCGGCGGGCATGGAGCGCGGCGACGTCGCTCGGTCGCGGGCAGCGCAGCAGCAGTCGGTCGGTCCGCAGTTCGAAGCTCATGGTCTACCCATTGTGGATGACCCGAGCCGATCTCGCCGCGAGTTTGTAGCGCTGCGGGCGAGACCTGCCTGCATCGTCGTCGGCCTAGCCTGACGCCGTGGCGAAGCAGCGACTCCGACTTCTGTCCTACATGGTGGGAGGCTTTCCGCTGTCGCTGTTCGAGCGGATCGCGGACGTGCTCGACGCTGACCTCGAGTACGACGAGGAACGCTCCGGTCCAGCGCCAGGCCACGATCCCTTCGCAGATGGCGAGGCCGACTTGGGTTGGATCTGTTCCACCTCGTTCGTCGACCTGTCGACACGTGCTGTCGAGCCATCGATCCGCATCGGGGGCGTTGCCTGGGTTCCCGACGATGTCGGCTCGGCAGGTCAACCGGTCTACTTCGGCGATGTCATGAGCCGGATGCCAGCAGCCGATCTCGACGCGCTGGAGGGTCGGACTATCGGCTGCAATGACGAGGTCAGTCTCAGCGGGCACTACGCATTGCGCATCGCATTGCTCGAACGCGGCCACGACCCCGACACCTTCGCGGAACTCACGTTCACGGGCGGCCACCGACGCTCGCTTGAACAGGTTGCGGCTGGAAACCTCGATGCGGCGGTGATCGACTCGGTGGTGCGCACCGATGCGAGCCGGAACGACGCCCGCATCGCGAACCTGCATCACATCGATCGCCTCGGCCCCTGGCCCACGCAGCCACTCGTGGCCAGCACCCGACTGCCCGAAGCGCAGGTCGCCGAGCTGCGAGACGCGCTGCTTGCGAGCAATGACGATCCCGAGATGCAACGCGAGCTTGCGAACGCGTCGCTCACGAAGTTCGTGCAGGTCGACGCGGATCACTACGCGCCCGTGCGCCGAGCGCTCGACCGGTTCTAAGCGTCGGGCGCTGAGAGCGGCGCTCGGTCGACCATGCGGCGGACCTTGTCGAGCGCGAGGGTGAGGTCGCCTGCCTGGACGGGTTTGGCGAGATAGTCGTCCATGCCTAACGCGAGATACTTCTCCCGATCCCCCTTGAGCGCATGGGCGGTCAGCGCAACGATGCGAGGGCGTGCCTGCTCGTCGGGGCAACGTCGCCGGATCTCTCGGGTCGCTTCGACCCCGCCCATGACCGGCATCTGAATGTCCATCAGCACAACGTCGTAGGGATTGATCGAGAGCATCTCGAGCGCAATTTCGCCATTCTCCGCCACGTCGACTTGGTGGCCGAGCCGCTCGATGAGCATCGTGCCGACCGTCTGGTTGACGGGATTGTCCTCGACGAGCAGGACACGGACGGGCTCGTCGTTCGTCCCGAAGTGATCGACGGTGTCATCGGACGTGGGGGAGTCTCCTTCTACAGCGATGACGAGAGAGGCCAGAAGCTCGGCTTGTTTGAGATCGCCGATCGGGCCGACCTCGACTGCGTCGGGGTTGACCGAGGTGTCTTGGGGGCACGCCAAGGTCGCGCCGCGGGACGCGAGCAGCCTGCGGATCTCGGGCTCGCGATCGTTGGCGAGTTCGCGAATAGCGACGGTCTGGCCGTGCAACGCTTCGACGATCCGGTTCGTGCAGGCCGCCGCCCCGAGACATGACGAGACGGTGAACCAAAAGGTGCTGCCCTCGTCGATAACGCTCTCACCCCAGATGCGCCCACCGAGCAGGGTCACCAGACGCCGGCAGATCACGAGGCCAAGCCCCGTACCGCCGAAGCGGCGGGTCGTCGACGTGTCGACCTGGCTGAACGGCTTGAACAGGTGCGCCCAGTCGTCGTCATCGATGCCGATGCCGCAGTCATGCACGCCGATGCGGACATCGCCATCTTCGCCATCGCGGTCAACGACGATCCGGATCAGGCCCGCGTCGGTGAACTTGATCGCATTCGACACCAGGTTGCCCAGCACCTGGCCGAACCGGAGTGCATCGGTGAAGATGTGTCGCGGCGCGGCCGGCTCGATGGCGGTTTCAATGCTGAGCCCCTTGGCGTTCGCGGCGGGGCGATGAGGTGCGATCGCGGCTTCGACGAGTTCATCGATGGCGGTCGGCGCAAAGGTGAGGTCCAGTCGCCCGGCTTCGATCTTGGAGAAGTCGAGCACGTCGTTCACGACGCTCAACAGGGCCTGGCCGCCGGACTGCATCGTTGCGACGAGTTCCTGCTGGTCCTCGTCGAGCCCGGAACTTCCTAAGAGCTGGCCGGTTCCGAGAATCGCATTGAGCGGCGTTCGAATCTCGTGGCTCATGTTGGCCAAGAAGTCGCTCTTCGCCTGGTCCGCAGCCTCGGCAAGTTCTTTCGCTTGCAGTAACTCAGCGGTGCGATCCCGCACGCGTTCATCGAGCAGATCGCGCTCTTCGACGAGTGCTGCTTGCAGTCGAACCTGTTGGAGAATCTGGGCTGCGATCGGAGCGAACCGGGTGCCGAGCTCGACGAGAGGATCGGTGAAGTGGCCACGCTCGTGGTGGGTGCAGACGAGCACGCCTGCATCCGCATCGGCCTGTAACGGCACGTGCATGCCGGCGACGACGGGTATCTCGACGAGCCCCTCGGTATCGGGCCATTCGGGAATCATCGACACATCGAAAGTTGCGAGCGTCGTACCTTCGAGCACCCTCGAAAGGAACCCGCCTATCGGGAACGTCAGCGACGTCAATGCCGGGGCTGTCGATGCGACCACGGCCAGCTCGTCTTCGTTCGAGCGGCGAAGGATGAGGGCGTGGTCGAACTGCAGCAACCCCCGCAGCTGTTCCAGTACTGCCGCGAGGTCGAGTCCACGTGGGTTCGGCGTCGTCAGTTCTCGCAGCGTGTCCAGCAACCCGTCGGCTTCGGCGCGATGACGCTCGGCCTCGATCGCCAGACGGCGGTAGTCGAGTTCAAGCTCACGCAGGCGTTCCTCGGAGCGGAGGACGGCCTCGTCGGGGGTGGGCGCGGTCATCTCAGGTGGCGGTGGCCTTCTCGAAGGCGACCACCGAGATCATGAGGTTGCCGTGGTAGTTGTCACCGCCGGTGAAACACCCCTGTTCGCCGAACGTGAACATGCCCAGGAATGGGCGGCCGCTGAGCGCCTGCTCCATTTCTTCGGCGACGGCATGCATGTTCTCTTGGACGGCCAACATGCACCCGGCGCAGTACACGACGAGCGCGCCAGCGCACTGATCGGCATCGATGCCGCCGCCACTCATGGCAGCGGTGGCGACACGGCCAGCGCGAGACACGAGTGACTGTTCCGAGCCGTGCATGAGCGTGAGTTCGTCACCCTCTTCGACGTCGGCAAACAGCTCGATGGACTGATCGGGGTGCAGCGTCGCCGGATGTGCGAGCACGTAGTCCGACTGGTCGGCGTCGCCGGCGACGCGGCCGAGTGGCCACATCGTCGATGCCGCCAAGATGCTTCCGCCTTCGGCGATGAACTCGTCGATGGCGCCTTCGGACCAGCGGGCGTAGACAGCGCCAGCGGGTTCGCCGTCGATCTCGAACACGCGTCGGCCTTCGGCTCGCGTGATGGTGCCGCCGGTTTCGGTCGGGAGGTAGCCGGAGTGGAACGAATGGTGCAACGGGGTCGACGGGTACAGCACCGAGATGACGACAGCGTCTTGGTGCGCCCCCGCAGCGGAGAACTGGCGCCACTTGCCTTCGATCGTGTTGTCGGCTGCGCTTCCGCCGGCGATGGGGACCTTGGTTCCGATCACGGCGTGAATGCCAGCCAGCAGTGCTTCTTCGCTTCCGGGCACGGCGGCAAGCCAGACGAGCGATGGAGGTTCGCCGATGCGCCCGGCATTGGTCATTGCGTCGAGCAGTGCCTGTTGTGCTGCGGCCTTCGGGTCGTCGCCGAGGGCCACGGCAGCAACGCCGTAGCTGCCGTCGGGGTCCGAGATTGCGAGCATGCCCATGCCGACACCGTCGTCGGCGTGGAAACCCGCACCGGTCATCACCCCAAGGCACGACGTCGCGCCATGGATCGGCGTGTCGCCACTGTGGGTCGTCATCGCCTTGGCGGTGAGGTCGGCATCGTGTTCGACCGATGGGTAGAAGGCGACCCAGTCGGGCGATGCGTCTAGCTCTGCGCTGACGTCGGTCCACAGACTCGCTACGGCGTCCTCGGTTTCGCGAGCGGTGCTCCAGCTCGATGCAATCTTCATGCGGAATCTCCTGGGGAAGAGGGCGCGGTGCGGGAGTGTTCGGCGCCGTCGTTTTCCATCGGCAGTCGAGCCCACGGGATGAGAGAGCGCTCCCGATCGAGCAAAGCATGAGCAAATCTTGAGTTACCGCGTCCGTTGCGTGGTGCGATCGGCTGCAGCTACTCAGCTAGTTGTCGCCGAACCACTCGGCCAACAGCTCGTCGAGCGTGCCGTCGCGTCCGATTTCAATCACGGCCGCATTTACGGGTTCGACGAGTGGAGATCCTTGGGGCATCGCGATGCCGTACGGGTCGCGCCCGAGCGTTGGCTCGACGAGTTGGAGATCGCGATTCGACGCCGCGATCTCGTACTGGATCACCGGTGCGTCGAAGACGACCGCATCGGTGCGGCCCGCTTCGAGATCGTCGAGCGCGGCGGCGAGCGTCTCGGCTTGGCGCGGTTCGAGTCGGGCTTCGGTGCGCAGGAAGTCCACGGTCGCGGTTCCTTCGACGGTGCTGACCGATCGGCCCGCCAGATCCTCGATCCCGCTGATGTCGGACTCGAGTTCGGCGATCGTGAGCAGCGAAGTCGCTCGAGCGGTGACGAACGCGAGCAGGAACAATCCGACCAGCATCCAGAACACAGCGATGAGCCGACTCAACGCGGTATTGATGTTCTTGACGGCCTCGCCGCCCGTGATCACGCTCACCGTCGACCACCAGATGGCCTCGCCAATGCCGCGCCGATACTCGTACGGGAAGTCCTCGGAATCGTGACCTCGCTCGAACCACCAGACCAGGTGTGACACGACGAGTACGAGCAGGATCAGAATGCTGACGGGGAACAGGAACGCTCGGCTGAAGATCAGCCCGAACATCGTGCGTGAGGTGCTTGCCCCGCCGGTTGCGGTGACGATCTGTTGCCCAGACGTGTAGTACGGCTGGCTGAAATCGATGATGGCTTCACGATCAGAAGTGATCGAGATGCCGGCGATTGCGGCGTCGGCTCGAGAGTCCGTTGCAAGCGCAATGATGTCGCCGACCGTCTCGGCGACGCACCACTCGGTGGTTGCACCGATCCGCCCGGCGACTTCGGTCCAGTAGTCGATGCTGAAGCCGCGCAGTTCCTCGTCGTCGACGAAGACGAATGGCTCGAGCGATTTGGTTGCGATGCGCAAGGTGTCGCCCTCGGGCGCTGGTGCATCGCAGTCGACGACAGTCACCGGCGTGGTGTCGGTCTGTGCAGCGGCCGTGGGTGCCGTGACCAGGGCGATGAGCCAGGCACATGCCACAGCCGTGAGCGCAGCGACGACCGCAGGAGCGCGTGGGCTGCGGGCACGTGGTGGAGTGGGAGGGCGGCGCCGCATCGCCACGACAATAGTGATTGCGTGACGGGCGAAGGGTCTACCGTTGCCGGGTGGCGGCGGCACCGACGACTGAAGATCTTGCACAACTCGAGGCGCGTGTCCGCACCGCCCTCGACAGCGGTGATTATTCGTCGCTGCGGATCATTGGCTTCGGCGAGATCTCGGTCGGGTTCGGCTGGCCAGACAGCGAGCCAGCTTGGGTTTGCAAGCGCAGCCCCGCGTTCACCGAAGCCGAGTTCTCCGCATATCGAGACCTCGTGACGTCGTACGTCGCGGAGCTTCGCGCAACCGGAATCGATGTTGTCGACACCGATGTGCTCTCGGTGCGTCGAACCCACGACACGATCGGTTACCTGGTGCAGCCGCTGCTGCCGCACGAGACGCTCGGTCGCGAGGTGCTCCGCAGCTCTGAGCCTGATGCCGAGCACCCGTTCATTCTCGCCGTCGCCGAGACGGTCGGACATCCGTCGCCAC
>CALDGN010000404.1 GCA_937942965.1 uncultured Acidimicrobiales bacterium
CGCCGAGCGCATGCTCCAGTTCATGGCGAGCTCGCCTGCACGGCGACGCGTCTACGAACGGGTGTCCTCCTACGACTTCTTTGTCGGTGTTGACGAGCCGGGCGAAAAGCCGACAATCAAGTACAGCCCCGAGGCGGACGAGCAGCTCAACTACATGCCCAAGGTGCTGGTCGCCTTCGATGGCAAGTACGGCGACGCACGCACCAACATCGACAACTGGACGCAGATGCTGCTCAACGCCCTCGAGCAGCTTCCGAAGACAGACGGCATCCTGAACGGGCCGACGACGACGGCTTGGCTCGATCATTGGCGCCACCATCTCGGAGAACTCGGCGTTCGATTCGTGCACGGCACGTTGCAGCACCTCGAGCAGAAACAAGATGATCAAGTTGTCGCCAAGATCAAGCCATGTCGCTTCGAAGGCAAGGCTGTGCGAGGCGCAGCGCTACGCCGCATCGAAGAGCCCGACTACGTCGTCGTCGCAACCGATGTCGTGACCGCAGAACTCGTGACGTCGACGCTGCCCCCGACCGGCATCCCGGGCGCGCTTCGCGGCTACACGACGACCAAGCCGCCGAGCACGCCGCCGGGTGGCCCCGAAACGCCCGTCCACCCGATCACGCCGCCGGTTGCCCAACCGCCCCAAGACGAACGGTTCGTCAAGCCGCACCCGGATCACGACTGGCGCGATCCGTACACGTCGCCGGGCCTTGAACCCTGGGACAGGCTGCAAACCCTGACGGGCATCCAGTACTTCTTCGACACCGAATTCGACCTGTTGCAGGGCCGGATCTACTTCGGCAACACCGAGTGGGGCATCTCCTCGGTCAGCCAAGTGCCCTACTGGAACGACAAGCCGACCGTGCACAAGAACAAGTACGCGTCGATTATGAGCATCGATATCGGTAACGCCACGACCAAGTCGCGCCACACCGGCAAGACCCTGATGGAATCGACACGCGAAGAGATCGCCATCGAGGTTTGGCGCCAGATCAAGACCGATCTCGGTCTCGCAACGGGCGTCATCTCAGAAGTCCTGCCAACGCCGCGCTGGTATGCCATCGATCAGAACCTCCAGTTCTGTGATGAGACCGGCAAGGTCGAGCGCAACATGGCGCCATACCTGGTGCCCATCGTTGACGATTGGGACAACCGGCCCGGTCCCATGCCGTGGAAGCCCGGCGGCGAGATGCGGCCCACCGTGATGGGTGAGAATCACGTGTGGCAGGCAGCGCACGGCGGCGGCTTCGTGCACTTCCATTCGCTGGTCTTTGCCGGCACCTATCTCAAGACGTTCACGCGTCTCACAACGATGGAGTCCGCGAACGAGTCGGCCCGACATGCCGTCAATGCGATTCTTGATCACTGGCTGTGGGACCGTTCGCTCGGCAAAGACGACCGGTCCGAGCAAGGGCTCGATTGGCTCGTGCCCTACGGCTACCCGGGCGACTTCCACTCCAACCCGGTACGTCAACCAACGCCGATCGGCGACTACTGCTTTATCGAGGACATGGAGGACCACGAGATTCCTTCGCTCCAGCCGATTCGAGACCTCGATGCGCTGCTCTTCGAACATGGACTGCCGCATCCGTTTGTGCTGAACGGTCTCGAGGCCAGCGCCGCCATCAGTTCGCAGATCAGCTCGTTCCTCTACGGCGTGCTGGGCACACCCGGAAGCGACGGCCGAGATCCGCTGCACGAGCTGCTTCGCAAGTACCGCGAATGGCTCGAACACATCGTGCATGACCTGAGCAACAAGGCACCCGGGGCCCAGCAGGGCCCCAGCGACAACAATCCGACGCCCAATCACCGGCGCCAGGGCAACGCGCAGGCAGCGAACCCGTGGTCCGCGTGGGGCCTCGCCGGACTGCTCGATCCGCGAAACGCAGCCACCGGTGCTGCACCGATGTCATCACGCCCGGTCTCCCCCGACTTCCAACGGCTCGCAGCGTTTATGGAGCAGGTCGTGAACCAGTCACCGTTCGGCCGGGGCCGCCTCTAGCCACACCCCACCCAGCAACACCCAGCACGACGACGAGCGGCTCCAGCACCCTTTCGGACGCTGGAGCCGCTGTGTATCGGTACGGATGTTCCCGCTCATCCATATCTGAGTTGATCGAGAAGTTCCCGCTTCTCGATCAGGCCCGTTCGCCGCAAGCGACGAGAGGTGGATCCGTCTAGCACGGGCTTCCCGTAGCCCGTACCAGACGACTCCACAGCGGCTGAGCCAGAAGGCGGTGGAACTCGTGGCCTGAACGTTTCCCGCCGTTCCGGCCAGTCGCTCCGTTGCTGTCTCAGCGGCTGTGAACACATCATGCACAACGGCTGTTACACGGCTGTTACACACCCTGAAACACGGTTCGGCCAAGCTGACACAGCCGTTCAGCGAGCTGCAACAGTCCGTGCAACCCCTGCTATTGCAACGATCCAGGTCGCGTCCGGCCGCGGCGCGTGACCGGGCTGGGTAAGAAACGGGACCTCGCGCCTCATTGCAGTCGGGCCACGGGCTGGGTTGCATGTGACCCTCGTCATGGGCCTCGTTGGGTGGCGTGAAAGTCGCTCGGATACGGCACCATGAGAGGCGTGCAGAACGCCGACATCCTCGTCATTGGAGCTGGCCCCGCAGGTGCCGCCGTCGCCATGCGCGCCGCAGCAGGTGGCGCCAAGGTCGTCGTGTTCGACAAGGCGCCCTATGGCCGAGACAAGGTCTGTGGCGACGGGCTGACTCCTCGAGCGATCGCAGCACTCAATGAGCTGAACATCCCGCTCGAAGACGCGCACCGGATCGAGGGGCTGCGCATGATTGCGAACAGCACCGAACGCGAGCTCGACTGGCCCTCGGGGACACGATTCCCCGACCATGGCGCGGTCTGGCCACGCAAGCGCCTCGACGCAGCCCTGATCGACGGCGCCATCGAAGCCGGCGCCGATGTCCGGTGGCAGTCCGAGGCCCTCCCCGTCCTCGAAGGCGATCGCGTCGTCGGTGTCGAGGTCGGCGAAGAACAGTGGCGTGCACCGCTCGTGGTGCTCGCGGCCGGCGCTCCTGGCGCCGCTGCACGACGCCTGGGCGCCGAGCGGGTACAAGACGAGCCATTCGGGCTCGCCATCCGCACCTACGCAGAATCGCCACGCCACGCCGACGACATGCTTGAAGCCTGTCTGACGCTCCAGGACGAAGACGGAACTCCGGTACCCGGCTACGGCTGGATGTTTCCGGCCGGCGACGGGACCGTCAACATCGGTGTGGGTGCGCTCAGCACGATGAAGGGCTTCAAGAAGCTCAACCTGAACACGCTGCTCGAGAGCTATCACTCGCTGGTCCGGGACAGCTGGTCACTTGGCCCATACCTCGAACGGCCCCGAGCGTGGCGCCTGCCGATGAGTGCACAGCTTCGCCATGGCCCTGGCTGGGTCGCGATTGGCGATGCTGCTGGTCTGGTCAACCCGATGAACGGCGAAGGCATCGACTACGGACTCGAGAGCGGCATCATCGCTGCCGACTTCTTCCTCGAAGACCCAGCGACCACCCCCGACCGCTACGACGTCGCTGTGGCCGAGCGTTTCGATGGCTTCCTTGCCACCGGTCGCAGGTTCAGCTTCCTGATCGGTCACCCGTGGATCTTGCGCTCAGGACTGCGCATGGCAGTCGGCACCGATGCGCTCGCCAACATCACCTTGCAGGTCATGGGCAACTTGGTCGACGGCGACACACCGGGTGCGGCGGGCCGCGTGTTCCGGGCTACCGAACGTGTCCTGGCTACCGCCGACCCGCTTCTGCGCCGCAGTCGAGCCGCCGCGTAGTCGCGCAATACCCAAGCGGGGGTCAAACTGGCGCAGTCTGCGGTGCGCCGGTCGCTAGGTTGTGAGGCCACGAACTCGCTACCGGTCCGCGGAGGACACATGCGCTGGTCAAAACTGTTCGCTCCCACCTTGCGCGACGCTCCAAGCGACGCCGAGGCCGTGAGCCACAAGCTGTTGCTGCGTGGCGGGTTCGCCCGCCAGCTCTACTCAGGCCACTACTCGATGCTTCCGCTCGGTTGGAAGATTCACGAGAAGATCGCCGACATCATCCGGCTGCACATGAACGCCATGGGCGCCCAAGAGTTCCACCTGCCGGCCTTGCATCCCGCACGTATCTGGAAACAGTCCGGGCGCTGGGAAATCATGGGCGACGAGATGTTCCGCATGCAGGACCGCAAGGGCGCCGACCTCGCACTTGGCATGACCCACGAAGAGATCTTCGCTGGCCTCGCCGTCGAAGTCAGCTCCTATCGCGACATGCCACAGCAGTGGTACCAGATCCAGAACAAGTTCCGTGACGAGCCCCGGCCAAAGAGCGGCCTGCTCCGAGTCCGCGAGTTCTACATGAAAGACGCGTACAGCTTCGACATCGACGAAGCCGGTCTCGACGTCAGCTTCGACGCGTACCGCGACGCGTACATCCAGATCTTCAAGCACCTATCGCTCCCTGCGGTGCCGGTCGAAGCGTCGTCTGGCGCCATGGGCGGATCTGGCTCGAACGAGTTCATGGTTCCGTCGCCTGCTGGCGAAGACGATGTCGTCATGTGCGACAGCTGTGGCTACGCAGCAAACGTGGAACGGGCGACGTCTGCACTGCCAGCGATCACCGATGAAGCTGGTCCCGACGCCCCGGAGCTCTTCGACACACCCGGCGTGCGCACGATCGCAGCCCTGGCTGAGTTCGAGGGCGGCGCCGAAGCCACACGCCAGATCAAGACCATGGTGATGGTGGCCGACGGCGAAACTGTGCTGGCACTTGTGCGCGGTGATCATGGCCTCAATGAGCAGAAGCTGATCGACGGACTCGGTGCCGTCGCGATCCGCCCTGCGTCGCCCGAAGAAGCCCAGAAGCAGCTCGGTGCGATGCCCGGCAGCCTCGGCGCTGTCGGTGTCGAAGGCGTTCGCATCGTCGCCGACCACGCTCTGTCTGGCCGCACGAATATGACGACCGGCGCAAACATCGACGACAAGCACTACCGAGGCGTCTCGGTCGAGCGTGACGTTGCCGTCGGCGAATGGCTCGATCTGCGCACTGTCGAAGCCGGCGAACCTTGCGTCAACTGCAACAACGAACTCCACATGGTTCGTTGCATCGAGTCTGGCCACATCTTCAAGCTCGGACGCAAGTACGCCGAGGCAATGGGCCTGTCGATCCTCGACGAGAACGGTGACAAGCGGGTCCCCATCATGGGTAGCTACGGCATCGGTGTCGGCCGTGCCTTGGCCGCCATCATCGAAACGCACCACGACGACAATGGCGTGATCTGGCCTGTGGCTGTCGCACCGTTCGAGGTTGCGATCGTTGCCGTCAGCATGCGCGACGACGCGACTGTCGAAGCCAGCGAAGCGATGTACAACGACCTGCGTGCTCGCGGCATCGACGTCGTTCTCGATGACCGAGATGCGCGCGCTGGCGTCAAGTTCTCCGACGTTGAGCTCATCGGTATTCCCTGGCGGATCACGCTCGGACCACGCGGCGTCGAGGCTGGCAATGCCGAACTGACCGACCGCTCGACCGGTGACACCGTCGAGATGCCGATTGC
The DNA here is from genome assembly GCA_937942965.1 of uncultured Acidimicrobiales bacterium. Taxonomy (GTDB): domain Bacteria; phylum Actinomycetota; class Acidimicrobiia; order Acidimicrobiales; family UBA10347; genus UBA10347. The sequence continues at coordinate 5,565 of CALDGN010000404.1, forward strand.
CGACATCGCCGAACACGTCGCTGGGCTCATCGAAGCCGCTCGGATTCCTGAGGGCGCGGAGCCGATCTTCCGCTAACCCGGTTCTGACCGTCGCCCGGACCGCCGGGCGGCGGTTCCGAACGAGACTCCACAGCCCTTGCGGCGGTCGGCTCTATGCTGCGGCCGTGCGTCCAGATCTGTATCGCCTTGAAACGCTGACCCTGCATGCAGGACAGGAACCGGATCCCACGACAGGGGCTCGAGCGGTTCCGATCTATCAGACGACGTCGTACTCGTTCGAGTCCGTCGATCAGGCAGCCGCGTTGTTCAACCTCGAGCAGCCGGGCCACCTCTACAGCCGCATTTCTAACCCGACGGTTGCGGTGCTCGAGGAACGGCTCGCAGCGCTCGAGAATGGCAGCGGAACGGTCGCCACCGCGAGCGGCCAAGCTGCCCTGTTCTTGGCGATCGCGACGTTGACCGGCGCGGGCGGCCACATCGTCGCGAGCCGCAACATCTATGGCGGTAGCCACCAGATGCTCAACGTCACGCTCCCCCGGTTTGGGATTACGACGACGTTCGTCGACCCTCGGGACCCTGATGCGTTCGCAGCAGCGATCACCCCCGACACCAAGCTCGTACTCGCCGAGATCACCGGCAACCCCGGTCTCGAAGTGCTCGATGTGTCCGCAGTCGCCGACGTCGCACATGCGCATGGCTTGCCGCTGATGGTCGACAGCACCTTCACCACGCCGTATCTCATCAAGCCGATCGAACATGGCGCCGACATCGTCATGCACTCGGTCACCAAGTTCCTGGGCGGGCACGGCATCGCGGTGGGCGGTGCCATCGTCGACGGCGGCCGATTCGACTGGACCTCGACCGACCGGTTCCCGACCTTGACCGAGCCTTACGCCGGCTACCACGGACTCGCATTCGCTGACGAGTTCGGTCCCACAGCGTTCTCAGCACGTGCTCGGGCCGAAGGGTTGCGGGACTTCGGCGCAACGATGAGTCCGGGCAACGCCTTCCATCTTCTCCAGGGCGTCGAGACGTTGAGCGTGCGCATGCAACGCCACGTCGAGAACACCCACGCCGTGATCGATGCACTGCTCGACAACGATGCCGTCGCATGGGTCCGACACCCGTACGTGCCTGAGCACCCCGATCATGAGCTCGCCAAGAAGCTGCTCCCACGGGGCGCCGGCGCCATCTTGAGCTTTGGCGTCAAGGGCGGCCGCGAAGCCGGTCGTGCATTCATCGAATCGGTGAAGCTCGCTTCGCACCTGGCCAACGTCGGTGACGCCAAGACGCTCGTTATCCATCCAGCGAGCACTACCCATCAGCAGATGAGTGCCGAAGACCTCGACCAAGCCGGCATCGGCGAAGACCTCGTGCGCCTGTCCGTTGGTCTGGAGCACGCCGACGACATCATCGAGGATCTGTCACAAGCCCTGCGGAGAGCCCAAAAGGTCGCAGGAGGAGCGCGCTGATGGCTGCGTTTACGATCGGCTCAATGACGGTGTCGGGCGCTTCCGGTGGCCGCGATATCGACGGAGACGGACCGCTCGTCGTCCTCGTCCACGGCGCGGCCATGGACCGAAGCGTCTGGTCGCTCCAGACCCGCTGGCTCGCCCACCACGGCGTTGCTGCACTTGCGATCGACCTGCCCGGCCACGGCGCATCGAACGAAGACGAACGAGGCTCGATCGAGGACTACGCCGATTGGCTTGCTGCGCTCGTCTCAGGGGCTGGCCGTCCCGTGCACCTGGTCGGGCACTCCATGGGCACCTTCATTGCCCTCGAGGCCACCTCGCGCGCCGACGTCGCGTCGATCACGCTCGTCGGCACCGCTGCATCCATGCCCGTGCACCCCGCACTGCTCGAAGCCGCCGAGGCCAACGACCCACTCGCTGCACAGCTCATGAGCGGCTGGGCGTTCGCGGCAACGAGCCGAACCGGACCGCACCCGTCGCCGGGAGCATCGATGGTCGGCGGCACGCAGGCGATGATCGCCCAAGCCGCACCCGGCGTGCTGCACCATGACTTGGCCATGTGCGCGGCCTATTCCTCGGCACCCTCGACCGCTGCGACGGTCACGATTCCGACCACGCTCCTGCTCGGCCAAGCCGACAAGATGACACCGGTCTCCAACGCCAAGCCGGTGATCGAAGCCATCGACCACGCCAACGTCGTCGTCGTGCCGGGCGTCGGCCACATGGTGATGATCGAAGCGCCGATCGAGACCCGTCAGACGATCGCGGACACGGTCGCTGGCGCCAACGCTGACCGCTGAACCATGTCCGAGACGTCGCCACCCGAGGCTGAACCGGCCATCAAGCCACCCAAACAAGCTCGGGTCGGGCTCCCCCGCCCATCGAGCAAGCGCTGGGGCATGAACCCCGAAGACCGCATGCGGGTCATGGAAGCGTGCCTGGTGCTCCCGGGCGCGGGCTGGCTCATGCACTTCGTGCTGATGATGGCGATGTCGGTGATCGTGGCCATCATGGGCCTGAGCGCGAACTCGCCCGCCCTCGTTATTGGCGCAATGCTTATCGCACCACTGATGACCCCGGTGCTCGGAATCGCCGCCTCGATCGCCATGGCCCTCGGTGACGCCATCGCCCGGTCTGCGATCACCGTCGTATGCGCGACACTCGGCGCAATCTTTGTGAGCTGGCTCATCGCTGGCGTGTTGCCCGGCGAGCTACTCACCAACGAGGTCCTTGCCCGCACCGCGCCCGACGTACGCGACCTCGTCGTCGCGCTCGCTGCCGGTGTGGCCGGTTCCTATGCGACCGCCCGCCCCGACGTCTCCAGCTCACTCCCAGGCGTCGCGATCGCCGTCGCCCTCGTACCACCGCTCGCCGTCGTCGGCATCACCTTGCGAGCTGGCGAGGCGGAGCTGGCTACTGGCGCACTCTTGCTGTACGGCACGAACCTTGCCGCCATCGTGACGGTCAGCACCGTGGTCTTCGTGGTCGCCGGATTCGTGCCCGGGCGCCGCCTCGCCAGCATGGCGCCACGCGTTGTTGCCGGTGGCCTCATCGGGCTCGGCATCGTGGTCGTGCTCGCCGTGCTCTTGGCCACCCGCAGCATCGAAAGCGGCAACCGCGCCCGGCAGGTCTCCCAGATTCGCGAGGCCACATCGACCTGGCTCGGCGGAACCTTTGACGAAGCCGAGGTCGTCGACGTCGACGGCAACATCGTGCGTGTCCGCATCACTGGCCCGACCGAGCCGCCGCCGTCGAGCGAACTGGCCCGCGAGATCGAGGAAATCCTCGGCGAGACCCCGGACCTTCGGGTCACCTGGTTCCAGGGTCAAACCAATCAGTCGCTCCAAGCCGCCGAAGCTGCCGACGCGGCCGTGGAACGTTGGAGGTCCGAAGAACCCGCGATCCGTAACGCCATTCAGCAGTGGTTCGACGGCGCGCCTGGTGACGCCACCTACGAGATCACCGACCTGATGATCGACTCGTCGGGCATCGCATTGTCCTTTGCCTCGCCACAGGGACCAGCGCCTTACGACGATCTCGTGGCACTCGTCAACGATGCACTTGGCGAGGCCGTGCCGATCACCTTCGACTGGCGAGACCTCTCGGCCGAGGCGGCCGAGGCGGCACAAGCAACGATCGCGGAAACCGAGTCAGCGCTTCGCTTGGCGGTGCAGGACTGGGCCGCCGAACGCAATGTCGATGTCGAATCGGTCCGCTTTGACGGCGTACAGGCCGTCATCGACCTGGTCGGCGAGTCCTATCCCGAGGGCACCGACCTCGATGACCGGCTGCAGGCCATCTTGCCTGAGGGCAGCGACCTCCGGGTCTACTTCATCGAGCGAGAGCCGGTGATTCCTGCGCCAACGCCAACACCGACACCTACGCCAGAACCCACAGCGACACCGGTGCCCACGCCGACGCCTGAGCCGACAGCGACACCGTCGCCGACGCCAGATCCCGAGGCTGAGGCCGACGACGAAGCAGCCGAACCGACGCCAACGCCGAGCAACTAGGCGAACGCGTCGTCAAGCAGGCGCAGGAACAATCCCGACCGCACCTTGGGCACGAAGTAGGTCGACTTTGCTGGCATCGTCAGGCCGCCGTCGGCGACCTCGACCATGTCTGCGACGGTCACCGCAGGTACGAGGATCGGGACTCGACCGAGGCTCGCCGCGTGGGCGGCAACCGCATGAGCGTCGCCCTCATCGGGCATGTATTCGACGTCGGCATCGGTGTCGTCTCGTCGCACGATCGCCGTAATGATCTCGCGCTCGACCACCGAAGGATCGAGCGAACCGAGACGCACCAGCGCACTACCCGATGCGGGTCGCTCGTCGAAGCGCACGGTGTGCCATGCGCCCGCGGCGCCGATCTCGACGGAACCGGCGACGGGTTCACGCCGCTCGTCGTGGGTCTCGACGACGAAACGCCGTCCGACGCGGTCGATGAACGTAGCTTCGTCCATGTCCGTAGGCAGTTTCACCAACCGGTGGAAGCCGCGGAGCTGCAGCACCTCCGGGGCAAAGATCGCGACGAGCACGGGCACGTCGGCGCCTTCGGCCAAGAGCTGCGCGTTCGCTGCGGCCCGATGGTGCCCATCGATGATGAACAGATCGTCGTTGATGAGGCTGGCGTTGATCTCGTCGACGCGCTGCGGGTCCGTTACGCGCCAGATCCGCTGCGTAAGCCCGTCGGCACCCGTATGTTCAACGATGGCCGCGTCGTCGTCGATGCCGCTCAGCGCCGCATCAAGGCGGGCGCCGCGTTCGAGCGTGCACGCAACCGGGCTCGACGCGGCCCGTACGAAGCGGAAATGTTCAGCGAGCAGTGCCGCTCGTTCAGGACGGGTCGCTTCGTGCGGCTTCGCAGTGCGTTGAAACTCGTGGCCACTGACTTCGGCGACGACGCCACGTTGGCGGTGCGTTGCCGTTTCGAGTTCGTAGACGAGCAGCGCGGGCTCTTCGGCCGTGGCAAAGACGTCGGCTGCCAAGAGCTCTTCGAGCGCAGCGCGTCCCCGACGGACGAGCGTTGCGTTGTCGACGGTGTCGGCATCGTCTTCGTCGGGCGCCGAACGGGTGACATGGAGGTAGCACAGCGGATGCTCGGCGCGGTACTGGCGTCGTTGCGGCACCGTGAGCGCGTCGTAGGCCGGCGAGACAACGTCGGCGACGCGGTCTTGGCGAACGACTTGGCCGCGAAGCGGGCTCACAGCAACCATGGCGTCTCCAAAGGGGCAGTTGGACGGCCGTCCAGTATGCCGGGCACCCCCAAGCGCGAAGGCTTCCGGGCCGACAAGGACATGTCCTACGGTCATGACATGGACTTCGATGTTGATGATTTCGAGCACCCCATGCGCGACACGGTTCGGGCCTGGATCGAAGCCAATCCGAACCCGACAGGTCGCCAACTGGCCGAGGCTGGCTACGTCGCTCCCCACTGGCCCGCGCCGTATGGGCTCGGCTCGGACCCGCTCGAGCAAATGGTCATCGATCAAGAGCTCCAGGCCGCGGGCATTCGGCGTCCGTCAAACGCCATCGGCATCGGTTGGAGCGGCCCGACGATCCTGCACGCTGGCACCGACGAACAGAAGGACCGCTACCTGCTCCCGATGCTTGCTGGCGAAGAGATCTGGTGCCAGATGTTTAGCGAGCCCGAAGCCGGGTCGGACCTCGCCGCGCTCGCGACTCGTGCGGTACGAGACGGCGACGAGTACGTCATCAACGGCTCCAAGATTTGGACGAGTGGCGGTCACCAGTCGCAGTTCGGCATCTTGCTCGCTCGCACGGATCCCGACGTTTCGAAGCATCGCGGCATCTCGTACTTCATCTGTCCGACCGACCTTCCGGGACTGACCATGTCGCCGATCGTCGACATGACCACGGCCCATTCCTTTAACGAGTGCTTCTTCGACGACGTGCGCATCCCGGCGTCGTTGCGGGTTGGCGAAGAGGGCGACGGATGGCGGCTCGCCAAGGTCACGCTGTCGAACGAACGGGTGCAACTCTCCGCGAGTGGCTCGTTGTGGGGTGCCGGGCCGAGCGCCTCGAACCTGCTCGATCTGGTCCGCGAGGCGGGCGGCACGGCTGACCCGGTGCAACGACAGCAGCTTGCTGGTTTACACGCCGCGGCCGAGGTTCTGCGCCTCAACCGGCTGCGGACCCTGAGTTCCCGACTTGCCGGACGCACGCCTGGCCCCGAGGCGTCGATTCAGAAAATCATGGCGGATGAACATGGTCAGCACGTGATGGAGATCGCGAAGAGCCTGGCTGGAGCGGCCGGCATGCTCGAAGGCTCTGGGCCTGCGGGTGAGCTACCTCCGCACGCACAAACGGGCGCGACCGAGATCAACACGGCAACCGAGTTCGACGGGACGGACTCGAGCTGGGTCGACCCGGTGTGGCACTACGGCTATCTCTTCAGCCCGGCGCTGACCTTGGGTGGCGGCACGTTTGCGGTGCAACGCAACATTGTCGCCGAGAAGGTCCTGGGGCTTCCCCGAGGACCTGACGTCGAGCAGGGTCTCAGCTGGAGCGAGTCTCGCCGGGCAGGTTGACCTCGCCCGGCTCGAGCGGCCACCAGCGCAGCTCGAGGGCGACCCATACGAGTCGACTGCGGGCGTAGAAGATCAGCGGCACGAAGAGTGCGACGGCGAGCGCCGGTACCAGGATTCCCCATACCGAAGCACGGCCCTCGGTGGCGATGAAGCCGATCGTCAACACGAGGAGCAGGCCGCCAAACGCCACAATGGTGTTCAAACCAATGCCTCCGATGAACGAACCGACCTGGCGTTCAAGGTCGAGATCGCACTTCGGACACGTGTTCTCGACGCTGGCGACGTGGCGGCTGATGCCGCGAAGCCCACAGACAGGACACCGCCGTCGTAGCGCCCTGGCGATACCGATCCAGACCCGGTAGTCGGGGGCAGCTTCGGGCATATGGGGACGGTACCCGTTGCCTCGATCGAACGTGTGTTCTATCGTGGCCCGATGTCCACCACGGTTCTCACTCGCCCTGTGTCCGCTCAGCCAAGGTCTCGGCCACAGTCCGCAGCGACGCAACAACCGACACTGTGGGGCCATCAACCGCTCCGGGTGAATCAGGTCGAGGTTGCATGGGACGCGCTCGATGCCACCTCGTCGATTCTGCACCAGCCGCACTGGCTAACTGGCGCCGATGGAGCCTTCCACGAGGTGCTCGACGCGACGGATTGGCGAAGCATACGGCGGCCGATGTACGACCGCGTCGTCGATGTTCCACGCCTGATCGCCACCGAGCGACGAGGTGCTGTCAACGCCGAGACCGCACTGGGAACCATCGTTTCGGGCGTCGAGGAGCTATTGGGCGTCACCGCTGACCACATCGGGCTCAATCTGTATCGATCGGGGGCCGACTCGGTGACCTGGCATCGCGATCGCATCGGACGACAGCGGGACTGGTCGGTCATTGCGCTCGTGTCTCTGGGTGGACCGAGAACCCTGAGCGTGCGCCCGTGGTCCGGCTCAGGACATCGGGCGAAGACGCGTCACATGCACCTTGCGAGCGGCGATTTGGTCGTCATGGCCGGAGCCTGCCAACGGGATTGGGAGCACGCCGTGCTCAAGACAGCGACCGCTGCACCTCGCATCAGCATTGCCCTCAGAAGTCGACAATTTCCCCAGGGTCCACTCTTTCAACACGTGGGGGTGCCACCATTGACGGATTGAGGTCCAGTACCGTGAAGCCGCGGGCGGTCCGGAGGTCGCAAGTGAAGAACATCAGGGTCCTACTTTTCGTCGCATTCGCCATGCTTTTGAGCGGATGCGGTCTCTTCGGAGGTGACGACGCGAGTACCGACGTCACGTCAACAGCCGAAGAGTTCGAACCAGAACCAACGGCGAACGTCGTGCAAGCCGTGCCCGTTGACGGCACCGATGGCACTGATGCAGCTGCGGCACCGACCGCAGTTGCTGCCGCGCCATTGCCGACTGCTGTCACGATCCCGTCGTCTGACGACGAGACTGCGGCAGCGCCGGTGGATCGCACCCAGCCATCGTCCTACGTCGTCCAAAGTGGCGACGTGCTCGGCCTCATCGCCGAACGCTTCGGTGTTGACATCGCCGAACTCCGCCGGGTCAATGACCTGAGCGGCAACCTCATCCGTGTCGGCCAGACGCTGACCATCCCTGCCGACGACGGTTCGACCACGTCGACCGACGTGCTTGCGGATGAGACCGACGAGACCGATGAGACGGCCTCGACGCCAGCGGGTAGCACCACCCCGTCGACGCCATCACCGACGCCAACGCCGGTGTCCTGCGGCGCAAATGCCGTCGGCCACTGTGTCCAGTCGGGCGACAGCCTTCTTGGCATCGCTTCCAAGTACGGCACCACGGTCGACGCACTTCGCTCGTCGAACCCCTCGATCGTCGGTGACACGATCCGCATCGGTGATCTGCTGACCATTCCTGGCCAAACCACCTCGACCACCACCACGGGTGGAACGACGACCGGTACGACCACGGGCGGCACGACCACGACAGAGCCAACTGCAATCCCTGCACCGCAGAGCGACGCAGATTGCGCAGCACGCAATATCGAATTCCCGTACTTCCACGCCGCTGACGGCCTTTGCTACGCGAACCCAATTGGCGGTGGTGGCGACACCTCCGGCGGTGGTGACACCCTCAACACCGGTTCCACTGACGTCAGCACCGAAGGCGCCCGTTTCGTAACGGTCGCCATTCCTTCTGGCCAGGTGTGTCCCGACTCGGCGCCGTACTACGGTCAGTTCGAGCGAGACAATTCCATCGTCGACGGCCCGGCCTGCTATCCCGCCATCGCCGTCATCGAACCAACACCAACGCCAGGTCCGACCTCGACGCCAAGCGTCATCACGATCGACTACGGCGATGGTCCAGACTGCGATGACTGGGAAGTTGTCATCCCAGCAACGAACAAGTGCTGGCCCGGCGAGAACGCAACCGACGCACAGGTCGAAGCTGGCCGCGTCAAGGCTGACAGCTGAGCGCAGCGACTCGACCACTCGGGTTGCTTCGCCTCTAACGACATCCGTTCATGCGTGACGACCTGATCAGAGTTCCACGACCGCAGCGAGCACCGCTCGCTGCGGTTGCGCGTCGCATGGGCTTCGCCGTGGCGCTCGTGCTGTTCGTCGCCTGCGTCGCCTGGCTCAACCGGAGCGGCTACGACGATGGAACGGGTGGCTCGATCAACTTTCTCGACGCGTTGTACTACGCGTCGGTGACCGTGACCACGACTGGGTACGGCGACATCAGCGCCGTGTCCGACGGGGCACGCGTCGCGTCGATCCTGCTGATCATGCCGGCTCGCATCGTGTTCCTCATCTTGGTCGTGGGAACGACCGTCGAGGTCCTCACCGATCAATCACGCGAATTCCTGGCGACACGCCGTTGGAGGAAAAAGGTGAACAACCACATCGTGGTCTGTGGCTTCGGCTCAACGGGCCAAAGCGCAGTGGCTGAGCTACTCAACCGAGGCATTACTCCGAGCGAGATTGTGGTCGTCGATACCGACGACGACGTCATCGAAGAAGCGCTGCGTCGCGGGTTCGTGGCGATTCATGGCGACGCCAGCCGCAACGAGGTTCTTGCCGAAGCAGCGGTCGACTTGGCTCGCGCCGTGATCGTGTCCCCGAATCGAGATGACACCGCCGTGCTTACGACGCTTACCGTCCGCGAGCTCAACCCGACTGTGCACATCGTGGCCGGCGGCCGGGAGCAAGAGAATATGCACCTGCTGCGCCAGGGTGGCGCGAACGAGGTCATCGACGCCACTGCGGCGGTCGGACGCATGCTGGGGTTGGCCACAACCGCCCCGGGTGCGGTCAGCGTGATCGACGAGGTGCTCGATGCGGGCAACGGCCTCGAGATCAAGGAGCTCCTGATCGGACCCGATGTTGAAGTCCCTTCGGAATCCACGGTCCTCGCCGTAATCCGAGACCAAAAGCGCTTGGTCGGAGCGTCAGCGGAAACGCCTCGCAATGGCGACCGGGTCGTCTTACTCGTGCAGAACGACGGCTGATTCGACCAACCCGCCAGTTCTAGCTGAGGATGCCGATCGCACGGTCGACGGCGAAGTAGATCCCGATTGCGAAGGCGAGTCCGAGCGCAGCGAAGCCTGCGGGCGCGAGCGACATGTAGCGAGGGCCGCGCTCACGTAGCAGCGCCAAGATCGCTCCCATCGCGAGGCCAGCGACGAGTCCGCCGATATGGCCGCCCCATGAGATGCCGGGCCGGAAGCTGAACATGACATTGATGAGCAGCAGGCCGCCGAGCCCACTCCCCATGACGCTCATGCCCGACATGCGTTGCAGGATCGCCATCGCGCCCATCAGGGCGAACACGGCTCCACTTGCGCCAACGGCCGAGGCCCGAGGTTCGGCGAGCAACGCTCCGAGGCTTCCGCCCAGAATTCCAGTGACGTACATGGTGCCGAACCCGAGTGCGCCGAGGCGCCCTTCGAGTGACCGTCCGAGCTGCCAGAGGAGCCACATGTTGAAGCCAATATGGATCAGGCCGCTATGCGCAAAGCCAGCCGTGATGGCTCGGTACCACTCGCCGTTGAACTCCATTGCTGGTGCCCAGAGCGAAAGCTCCCGCGATGTCGTGCTTCCGGCGCCCGACATGAAATTGGCGCCCTGGAAGATGTCCCAAGCGAATACAGCTCCACAGATGGCCATGATTGCCTTGGTGACGAGCGGTGGGTGTCCGTGCATGGCGACCTGCACCGCTCGCTGTGCGGGACGAGCCTCACGGACGTGTCCAGCGACGCAGTCAGGGCAATGCCAACCAACCGATGCCTGGTTCATGCACGACGTGCACATCAGTGACCCACAGCGTTGGCAGGCAATGCCGCCGACTCGGTCCGGATGACGTTCGCAAGCCTGGGCTTGCACCGATTCACTCACAGCAGCCACGCTAGCGACCGTCGCCGTCGCCTTGACCGCGGCCAGGTCGAGGAGATCGCCCGATTGGGCACAGAACGGCTCTCCGGGCGAATACGGTATTGCCTCGGACAAGGCCGTATGGAGCAGTGTTGACTCAGCATTTCGCGGGTTTCGATATCGGGGGAACCAAGACCCTGGCCGTCGTTATGAACGGCGATCGAGAAGTCGTGCTCGAGCACAAGACGCCGCGCCCCAAAGGGCCTGACGAGACCGTTGAGCAGCTCTGTGGGCTCGTCCGTCACGCCGAGTCCGAGATCGGCGCAAGCGTCGACGCAGTGGGTGTCGGCATCGCGGGTGCGATCAGCCGGGCTGGCTCGGTGCAGTTCTCCCCCAACCTTCCTGAACTCGTCGACTTCCCACTGCGTGCACTGCTTCAGGAGTGCATCGACGTACCGACGGTCGTCGACAACGATGCAACCGCCGCGACCTGGGCTGAGCACCAGCTCGGAGCGGGTCAGGGCGTCGATGACTTGCTCTACGCCGCGCTCGGCACCGGTATCGGCACCGGCTTTGTCCTCGGCGGCACTATCTACCGGGGCGCGCACGGCTTCGCGGGCGAGTCCGGTCACATCGTGATCGACCGCCATGGCGAAACCCATATCAGTGGTGTGCAAGGACCCTGGGAGATGTACGCCTCGGGGAATGGGCTCGGGGCACTCGCTCGCTCATGGGCGGAACAAGGGCGCCTACCTGCGATTACCGAAGCTGCTGGTGGTCCCGCTGGGGTGCGTGGCGAACACGTCAGCGCTGCAATTGAAACCGGCAATGAGCAGGCGCTCGAGCTACTCGACGCATTCGCCGCCGATGTCGCCGTCGGCCTCACGAACCTGATCTATGTGCTTGACCCTGCCCGCATTGTGCTCGGCGGTGGACTGGTCGAGATCGGTGAGCCGTTGCGAGCACGGGTGCAAGCCCAGGTCGACGCAACCACGCTCGGCGGCGCGTATCGCCCCGATGTGCCCGTCGCACTGGCGGACCTCGGGGCTCGATCGGCCGCGTTGGGTGCGGCGATGCTCGCCCGCCAACTGCTCGACTGAGGCAGCAACCTGATTGCCCGTATGGGGTACTGACGCCCCGGATACAGACCGGCGTCTCACAATTTGGGCATCGTCTCTTGAAGCGTGGCAAGATCGTGCGTACGCAGCGAACAGCCGACTTCTCCGGCCACGGCACGCACCATCCGAAAGGCACCCTGATGAGCTTCGAACACGACGAGCAACCGACGAACCGCTCTACGAATCGACCGCTAAGCGACATCTTGGGCGCCGAGATCAGCCGACGTCGTGCGCTGAAGGGCGGAGCACTCGGAGCGGCCGGCTTCATGGCCGCTGGTTCGTTTGCGGCTGAAGCGGCCGCCGATGGCCACAGCCCGATCGTGGGCAACTTCACCGCGATCCCCACCGACACGACCGACGCCGTGACCGTGCCCGACGGCTACCTGGCACAACCGATGCTGGCCTGGGGCGAACCCATCAACCCATCTGGCCCGGCCTTTGCCCAAGACGCGTCAAACACCGCCGAAGAACAGGCCGAGCAACTCGGACAGGGCCATGACGGCATCAAGTACTTCCCCATCGATGGCTCGTCGACCCACGGTCTGCTTGCGATCAATCACGAATACACGGTCGGCACCCAAATCCACACCGACGGTCAAGAGAACTGGTCCGCCGAGAAGACGCTCAAGGAACAAGCCGCGCACGGCGTCTCGGTCGTCGAGGTCAAGATGGATGCTTCAGGCAACTGGGGCCCGGTTGAGTCGGACTACGCCCGCCGCATCCACGTCAACACGCCAACGACGTTCAGCGGACCAGCAGCTGGGCACCGTCTACTGCAGACCGAGGCCGACCCCGACGGCACGACGCCGATCGGCATTATCAACCAGTGCGGCAACGGGTACACGCCCTGGGACACGTACCTGACCACCGAAGAGAACTTCAACGGCTACTTCTGGGAAGAAACTGAAGGCGCCGCCGACGGGATCTCCGAAGAGCAAGCTGCGATCAACGCTCGCTACGGGGTCGGCCGCCAAGGCTTCGGGTACCAGTGGGCGACCACCGACGATCGCTTCCGAGCGGACCTGACGCCGAGTGAACCCAACCGCTTCGGCTGGATGGTCGAGGTCGATCCGTTCGCCCCTGACGCTGCCCCGGTGAAGCACACGGCCTTGGGCCGCTTCAAGCACGAAGGTGCAGCGTTCGCGACCGCAGCGAACGGCGCCGCCGTGATTTACATGGGCGATGACCAGCGCTTCGACTACCTCTACAAGTTCGTCGGTGCCAAGGACTGGGCCAGCGAAGCAGCGGCTGGCAACAGCCCGCTCGCCGAAGGAACGCTCTATGTCGCTCGCTTCGACGAAGGCGGGCGCGGCGAATGGCTCGCGCTCATCCAGGGCGAGAACGGCCTCGATGCAGACGCTGGCTTCGCCGACCAGGGCGAGGTCCTTATCAAGGCCCGGATGGCCGCAGACATTCTCGGTGCCACGCCGATGGACCGCCCCGAGTGGACTGCAGTGCACCCACGCACGGGTGAGGCCTACGTCGCGTGTACGAACAACACCCGCCGTGAAGAACCGAATGCGGCCAACCCCCGGGTCGAGAACGCGTTCGGCCACATCATCAAGTGGACCGAAGACGGTGGCGACCCAGCGAACACGGATTTCAGCTGGGACTTCTTCTTGCTGGCCGGCGCCGGTGACGGCACCGACGGCTCCACGGTCGATCCCGAAGACATGCTTGGCTCCCCTGACGGGCTCTGGGTCGATGACAACGAGCGCATGTGGAT
>CALDGN010000405.1 GCA_937942965.1 uncultured Acidimicrobiales bacterium
GGTGTCGGCACTGATGTCGGGGTCGGCGTGGGCGTCGGGGGAACTGGGGTTGCTGTCGGAAGCGGGTTCCGAAGTGCCTCGGCGGTCGAGAGTGAGCGTCCGCACGCGCCGAGCGCAGCGACGGCCAGCGCAATGCCAACAAGCGCTAAGACGCGTCGAAGAAGGGCGGGGCGCACTGACCAAGTGTCGCGCACACATTGAACCGAGCTGTTTCGGGCTGTCATCATGCGGGGCGATGGTGACCGATAGTGCAACCGGTGGAGCCGGCTCTGAGCCGCGGGAGCGGCAGGTACTCGATCTCGGTGACCAGCAGCTTGCGGCCGGGATCTGGGGCGAGGGCGACGTCGAGATCGTCTTGTTGCACGACGGGCTCGGCTCCATCAGCCAATGGAGGTCGGTTCCTGCGCAGGTGGCGGCCCGAACGGGCGTCGGCGTGTTGGCCTATGAACGTTCCGGGCACGGGTCCTCGACACCAGTGCCGACCGGGCCCTGGCCAACCGAGTGGTTGCATCGCGAGGCGGCGGTCTTGCAGCGAGTGCTGGACCATGTGGGGTGCGATCGGCCGTTCGTCGTGGGACACAGCGACGGTGGTTCCACGGCGCTCCTGCATGCCGTCGATGCCGGGACCTCAATTCGCGGCGTACTCGCGATCGCCGCGCACACCTGGGTCGAAGACATCTGCCGAACGTCGATCATCGACATGCGAGCCCAGACCGAACGTTTCGTTGCAGGGCTCGCGCGTCATCACGATGCTCCGGCCGAAGTGTTCGAGGCCTGGAGCGGCGTCTGGGTGAGCGAGCCGTTCAGTCGCTGGGACATCCGCCCGCAGCTCGGAGCGATCGCCGTTCCTGCCGTCATTGCGCAGGGCAGCGAAGATGCCTATGCGACCGACGACCAAGTCCATCTGACAGTCGAGGCGATCGGAGCGAATGGCCGGGCTGTGTTCCTGCCTGGCCTTGGCCACATCGCACACCACGACGACGCCGACGCAGTCGTTGATCTGATCGTGTCGGTCTACGAGTCGCTCTGATCGAGTGGTATTCGTTCTGGCCCGGTTGCGAACGCGGCGGTGCTGAGCAGAATCTCGTCGTCTCCGACCGCGACGCTGCCGTACCAGGTCGGGCGGGTCGTCGACCAGAGTTGCTCCCACGTGACGCCGTCGGGCGAGAACAACACCATCGCCCGAGCTCGGTCTTCGCTGTCCTCTGGTTCCGGGTCGAGATTGTCCAACACCGATTCCGCGTCGAGTTCGATGAGCAGGCTGCGAGCCTCGTCATAGAACGAGAGCACACCGTCCGTCTGGCTCGCCGCGACTGTCGCCTCAACGCCGTCGGCCGTCGATCCGTTCGTGAACGCGTACCCGTCGTCGAAGACCCGTCGCTCGCCGTCCGCGGCCACCAGCGTGATGGGGCCGGTTCGAATGTTGCCTTCGACCGACCAACCGCCGGCTTCGACTCGGCCTTGGCCCGGTTCGCTGCGGACACCGCTCAGGCTGAGGTCCGAGCCCTGTCCACTGACCCAGGCGTCTCGGATCCGTTGGCCGCTGATGTCGACGACGAGTTCTCCCGTTTCCGGATGGAAGAGCTGGACCCCACCGAACTGGCTACGGCGAACACTGGGGTGATCGAGGATCAAGCCGTCACGATCGATCAAGCCGTGGTACTCGTACAGCAAGTCGGTAGACGTCGACCGCAGTCGGATCGATGACCGCTCGGGGCGCTGCTCGATGATCCAGTCATCGATATGCACGGCCCAACCCGAGACGGTGTCCTCGCGTCGGTCCCACGGCCGAGACGTCGTCAAGTACACAGCCCACCCGGCGGGTCCGACCGCGACCTGAGGCTTAATCCAGATCGTCGTCGGATCAAGACCGAGTGGGAGTGAGCCGGTGATCGCGGTGTCGCCGCTGATGAGGTTCGACGTCCAGCCGCTGCGGTCCGGCGAGATGACGAGCAGCTCATCGCTCTGGGACTCGATGAGTCCTAGCCGGTTCTCGACGCCGAGCTCGAAGAACGGGTTCCAGTCGGCGCCGTCGGCGGAGAGGTAGACCTGGTTGCTCGACTCTTCGAGCATGGCGAACCGATCACCAAAGGCGACGATGCCCCACGGGTTGTAGAACGCCGGCACCGGAAGCTCTTCGAACGCGTTCCCGCTCTCGGATATGAAGAGGCGATCGGTGCCCGAAACCGCTGGCCCCTGTTCCGCGACGGGAACGATCGTCCCGTCACACAGGTGGAGGAGTAGCCCGTTGCGATCGTCGGTCGTTGTGCAGACCTGTGAGGCGGCGAGGCCCAGGCTGCGATGATCGACCTCTTGGTTGACGCGAACGGACACGAGCACGGTGTCGTCGATGACCGCAGCGCTCAGCAGGTCGATCTGGGGACGGAGTCCTTCGCTCGCCGGCAATTCACCAAGGTCGAGTCGCAGCAGCGTCCAGTCGATGAGGTTGGTCGTGATCGCGATTCGGGGTGAATCGCTGGCCGAAAGCGACGCGCCGCCGCCCGTGGTCGAGTCGATCAGCATGACGTACTGGTCGCCGCTTCGGTAGAACCGCTCGGCGAACAGGCGAAGGTCGATGCGGTTCACGTTCAAGCGGGCTCGCTCGGTCCAGCTTGCACCGTCTGGCGAGACCGAGATCTCGCCGCTGCCACGACCGAAGGCAACGAAACCGCCTCGTCCGTCGCTGATCGGGGCGTAAGGCGCCCGTGACTCACGCGGCGGGTCCACCAGGTTCGTGGCCACCACTTCATCCGAGGAGTCATCAGGGCCGGCCTGGATCGCAAGACCCGCCAAGATGATTCCGGCGATGCCGACGGCCAGTCCAAGCGCCCGGTTTCTGACGGTGCGCCGGAGACCAGCTCGCCGAAGAGTCGCTTCGTCGGCGAGCTGGGCAACCTCGGGCACGAGCGGGACGAGGTCGGCCGTGGTCGCGGCGTCAATGTCCCGCTGGAGCTCGCCAAGTCCTCGCCGGCGCCGCAAATCGATCGTCGAGATCAGCGTTTGATGGGCGTCAGCGATCTCGGCGTCGCTCCACCCGAGCACGCCATCACACACCAAAACAGCGCGCTGTCGTGCGGGTAGTTCGGCGGCCGCCTCGGTGAGCTCATCGGTTGCCCGGATTGCCGGCGGGCCGATCGGACCAGGAACTCGACGTGGCCAGCGCCGCTCGGTAACCCAGGCGAAGGCGTCGGCCCAGACCTCTTGCGGGGTGACGGCCTTCGACGCAGACCGCTGATGGGAGCGGATCGCAGCATGGTGCATTGCGGCCTCGGCCAGGCCGATGTCATTCACCGCGAGCGCAAAGGCAGGCAGCAGCTCGGCATTGATGCACTGGTGCATCGACGCCCACTCGACCGGTCGTTTCTCGCCCGCAGCTGCGGAGTCATCGAGTGCGAGGGCCATGCCCGATGTTGTCACCTTGGTCTGCGCATCGTCGAACGCAGCCGGAAATAGGAGCCCCGGAAGAGAAGGGGACTACCAAGTCCGTTCAGAAATGTTGCGCGAACTGCATCCAAACCCGGCGTTGTGCACGAAAGGACCGTGAACACCACGTTCAGGGGGACACCATCATGCAGCGCATTCGTCGAATGCTCGCGGGTGCCGTAGCGGTGCTTTTGACCTTTGTCATGCTCGCCGGGACTGCGGCAGCACACGACCCGATCTTCATCGCCGATGACCAGGTGTCGCCCGACGTGGGCCCGTACATGCCCGACGGCACGATTTCATGGGCGCTCTACGGCCAGGTTCTAAGTGAAGGAGATACTCGCGGCTTCGAGTTCGATCTGCGCGAGGGCGATGAGCTGTTCTTCAGCTTGCTGATTCCGAACTTAGAACCCGAACTGGGGCTCGCCGACGCAGACCTTCCGGTCTTGATGGTCGAGGGGCCCGATGGCGAGGTTCGTACCTTCGAGGCGGACCGCCGCGATGTCTTCGATGAACCGTTCAGTCGCACCTCGTACGTCAACCTGCTCGAGGTGCGAGAACCCGCCGCTGCTGGTGGCCGCTATCGCATGACGGTGGTTGGTGCAGCGCCCTCGCGGTTCTCCGTTGCGGTCGGGGAGTCCGAGATATTCTTCACCGACACCGAACGTTCCGGGGACCGGCCATCGAGCTTCCTCGAGATCACCGAGCCGCTACAGGTCTGGTACTCGACGCCGCCAGGTGGCGAACCGACCGGTGACGCCAGCGGAGTCGGTATCGACCTCGACCTGGTCGAAGAAGCCATGGAGTCCGGCGAAGGCGAGATTTCTGAAGGCGGATCTCTCGATGGTGAGCCAGAACCCGAGACAGAACCGGAACCCGCAGAAACAGAACCAGAGCCAGCAGAACCAGATCCGACGGCTGAACCCGAGCTCGAGCCGACGGCGGAACCCGAACCGGAACCAAGCGAGACCGATGAGGTTGCGGCTGTCGCAGAGGTTGACGGTGGCGATGGCGATAGCGGATCAACGACCTGGGTCGCCCCGGTCGTTGTGGCCGCGATTGCTGTGCTTGGAGCGGGCTGGTTCTTCGCGAGTCGTCGTGGCGGCTCCAATGCGAGCGCATGATGCGTCGCCTCGTGCGGGTCATCGCACTTCTACTTCTGGCCTTTGCGGTTCTGCTGACCGCCGCGCCCGCTGCCTCAGCGCATGAGACCGAGCAGCCGTACGTCTACACCTTCGTCGGCGAAGACTCGATCGATGGGCGGGTCGAGTTCGCCATCGGCGACGTCGCCGAGGTTCTTGACCTGGATCTCTCCGGAAGCGACGTCGAGATCGAGGCCGAGCTGCGAGACAACGCAGCTGACCTTCGTGCCTATGCCGCCGAACACCTCACGATCGGAACGGGCGGCCAGGACTGGCCGCTGACGTTCGGCTCCGTTGATCTCTTCCGTGAAGCGCCCGGCAAGCTCGCCTTTGCCGTTGTCCAATACGACGCCGACGTAGCCGGTGCGGTCGTTCCTGCCGAGCTAGAGATCGCCTTCGACCCGTTCTTCGATGAGGTCCGGGGCCGAGACGGACTGTTGCTGATCACGGGTGGCTACACGGCCGGTGACTACGACCGCGACAAGGAACTGCTCGTCACCTACACGCCCGGCAACCGAGACCAGGCCGTCGACCTGGGCGAGCGTGGCCAGTGGGAGAACTTCACGGCCAGCATCACGCTCGGCATTGACCACATCAAGACCGGTCCCGATCACATCCTGTTTGTGCTCGCCTTGTTGCTGCCCTCGGTGCTCGTCTTCTCGGCCGGATGGAAGCCGGTGGACGGTTTCGGATCGGCGCTCTGGCGAGTCCTGAAGATCGCGACGTTCTTCACGATCGCTCACTCGATCACGTTCACCCTGGCCGGGATGGGGTGGTTGCCGACGCCGCCCTCGAAGATCGTCGAGACGATCATTGCGGCATCGATCGCTGCCGCCGCGCTCCACAACCTGAAACCGATCTTCCCAAACCGCGAATGGAGCTTGTCGTTCGCGTTCGGGCTCTTTCATGGCATGGGCTTCGCGTCGCTCGTCTCCGACCTCGATGTGTCTCGAAGCAGCCAGATGATCTCGCTGCTCGGCCGCAACGTCGGCATTGAGATCGGACAGGTGGTAGTGATCCTGTTGCTGTTTCCCGGCCTGTTCTTGTTGCGGCGCACGCCGGCGTATCCGCCGTTCCTTGCGATCGCCTCGGTTGGGCTCGCTGCGCTCGCGACGCTGTGGTCGATCGAGCGCATCTTCGAGACCGACCTCGGCACCGACGGCATCGTCGAAGGCTTTGCTTCGGTGCCGACCGGCTACTGGATCGCGTTGGCGTTCACCGCAATTGCCGGTGGGGTCTACCTGGCGTCGCAGCGCAACGATCAGTTGGCGGAGATGGCGGCCTCGAAGGGCTGAGCCTCAGCTGGTCGGAATCCAGTGGTGCTCGTTAAACGAGATCAGGCTGCGGGTGCCTCGACGGTTCGCCGCGACCCGAGTGATCGAGGCGTGATTCGCGCCGAGCGACGTGTTCCTCACGCCGAGCATGTCCTGAATCAGTGAGCGAATCACGCCGCCGTGGCACACCACGGCAACCGTGTTGCCGGGATTGCTGGTGATGATGTCGTCCATGCCGGCTTTGACACGGGCATGGAACTCGGGCGTCTGCATGTCGTTGAAGCGTTGGGCGAACTCTTCGCGGGTCATGTCGTCATTGATCCACGGCGGCACATAGGTGCCGTACTCGTAGTCCCACTCGGCGATCCGCATCTCGGTGACCGGATCGAGACCGTGGCGAGCGACGAGAGGTTGCGATGTCTGCTGGGCCCGAAGCTGCGGACTGACATAGATCGCATCGAGTGGAGCGTCCGCCAGAAACTCGGCCGTGGCGACCGCCTGACGCTCGCCGAGGGGCGTGAGCGGCGGGTCACTCAGGTCCTCTGCATGAATGTCGGGTTCGCCGTGTCGTATCAGGATGAGATCCACGGGGAGCAGTCTGGCGCATCGGCTCGCTGGTTCCGAACGGGCGCAACGATCTAGCCTCGCCCAGGGGACGACCTCGGGGGAACGGGACAACACGATGACGGACACTGCGCCACGGACAACCGGGCTTCCGACGAGTCCTGACGCGGTCGAACGCTGCCGTGCTGATGGTGAGTTCTTGCTGGCAGCTCGACATTGGACGGGCGGCTATCGAATCCAGATCGGCGACCACATGCTCGGCGTGACCATCGAGGACGGTGTGCCGGTCGAAGGCATCCCCGAGCCGGGCACTGGCGTGATCGAACTCCACGGCGACGCCGAAGTGTGGGAACCGATGCTGCGGACGGTTCCGCCGCGCATCGCGAACACGGTGTCGGTCATGGCGCGAGCTGGGCTCACGCTCAACGCCGATCCATTGCTGTGGTGGCAGTACCTGCCGGCGACTGAACGGTTCATCGAACTGCTGCGGTCGCCTGGTGATCCGGGGCCCGTCGCGGTCGACGAGTCCGGTGAAGCCCACCGTCACAGCACACCGGTTGGTCGCTACGTCCACGTGCCAATCGATGGACATGAGTACCGCATCTACTACGAGACGGCGGGCCAAGGCATCCCTCTTCTGCTGCAACACACCGCCGGAGCGCACAGCGTGCAGTGGCGTCACCTGTTCGAGCGGCCCGAGATCACCAACCGCTTCCAGCTCATCGCGTACGACCTGCCGTTCCACGGCAAGTCGATTCCACCTGTGAGCGCTCGCTGGTGGGAACAGGAATATCGCCTGACAGGTGACTTCCTTCGTCAGGTTCCGGTGTGCATCGCCGAAGCGCTCAACCTCGTCGATCCCGCATTCATGGGCTGCTCGGTCGGCGGACTCCTGGCGCTCGATCTTGCACTACATCATCCCGACGTGTTCTCGGCCGTCATCTCCGTCGAAGGAGCGCTGCACATCGGCAGCACGACCGATGAGCTCGATGGCTTCTTCCATCCGCAGGTGTCCAACATGACCAAGGCTCGGATGATGGAGGGGCTCTGTTCTCCGACCTCGCCGTTGCCGTACATCAAAGAGGTTTCGCAGACCTACGCCTCGGGCTGGCCGCCGGTGTTTCTCGGCGATTTGCACTACTACTTGATGGACTATGACCTTCGAGATCGAGCGCATGAGATCGACACCAACGAGTGCGGCGTGCACATCTTGAACGGCGAGTACGACTACAGCGGCACGATCGAGAAGGGTCGAGCGGCGCACGCTGCGATCGCCGGCTCGACGCATTGTGCGATGCCGGGCATGGGGCACTTCCCCATGTCCGAGGATCCCGACCGATTTATGGACTACCTGTTGCCGGTGCTCGAAGCAGTCGCCGCAACGGGCGCCGAACGCAAGGAGCAGGCCAATGCGGTTTGATGACAAACGAGTGATCGTTACCGGCGGAGCGAGCGGCTTCGGCGAAGCGATCTGTCGAGGTTTCGCGGAGCGAGGCGCTCGGGTGATGGTCACCGACATTGACGGCGCTGCCGCCCACGCGTTGGCCGAGGAGCTCGACGGCGCACTGTCATTCGAGCTGGACGTCACGAGCGAAGAGGGGCATCAAGAACTCGCGCAGTTGATGGCCGACGAGTGGGGCGGCATCGACATCGTCGCCACGAACGCCGGGCTCCCGCACCGTGGCGGCTACCTGGTGAATCTCACCACCGAGCAGTTCGACTTCATGTGGACGGTGAACGTCCGCAGCGTGTTCTTCGCCGCCAAGTACTTCACGCCACATATGCCTCCTGGAAGCTCGATCGTCAGCACGGCATCGATCGGCGGCCGGCGACCTCGCAAGGGTCTGACCCCCTACAACGCGTCGAAGGGCGCGGTCATCACATTGACCAAGGGGCTGGCCACCGAGCTTGCGCCCGACATCCGAGTCAACTGCGTGGCACCGGTTTCGGCGGCGACGGGCTTCGACATGAATGCCATGGGTAAGCCCGAGCTGTCCGAACGCATGGAGAAGATGGTCGTCGACGGAATCCCCATGGGACGCCGTGCGGTGCCGACCGATGTCGCCAATGCGATCATGTTCCTGGCGAGCGACGAGGCTGAGTTCCTCACGGGTGTGTGCCTCGACGTCGACGGCGGCAGAAGCATCGGTTGAGCAGAGATCTGATGAGCGACCAACACAGCTCCGAGCCAGTTGACTGGGACGCGGCGAGCGCTGCGTTGCGCTCGGCCGAGCGTGACCTCATGCTGCAACGCGAGCGGGTCGCCGAGATGCGGCGGGCGCTGCCTTCTGGGCCGGTGGTCGCCGACTACGAGTTTGGGTCCGAGGCAGGTCCGATTCGACTCGCTGAGCTGTCGACAGGTCCGGATCGGTCGCTCGTCGTCTACCACTTCATGTTTGGTGGGCGCCAAGGAGCGCCATGCCCTATGTGCTCCATGTGGGCTGACGGCTGGGACGCCGTCGCCAAGCATCTCGGCCAGCGGTTCGACTTCGCGCTGGTGACGCAGGGGACTGTCGACGAGAACCAGACCCTTGCCGCAGAGCGCGGCTGGGGCAATCTTCGATGGCTCTCGGCCTGCGATTCGTCGTTTAAGACGGACTTTGGTTCGATGGACGACGAGGGAAACCAATCGCCCTTTATGACGGTGTTCGAGCGGGACGGAGCGGACCTGCGGCTGTCATGGTCGGGTGCGGCCCAGTACGACGCAGAGCAGTACCGTGGTGTCGACCTGCTCTCACCGGTCTGGCACCTGCTCGATCTGACACGAGAAGGACGCGGCGACTGGTTCCCTGCGTTGGAGTACTGATCAAGTCGATGGCTTATCCGCCCGATCATCATCTCTTGCGGGACCTGTCCGTCGTATCGTTTTGGACGGGCGACATGGACTCTCGTTTCATCGCACCCTTGACGGAGCATGTCGCTCGCGCCGATGGAGCCATGGATGCCGGTCCGTTGTTCGCCGTGGCCGACTTGGCCGCCGCGAGCACGGCCATTGCCGGAGCCGACGGCGACTGGGCGGGCACGCTCGACCTTTCGGTCCGTATGACCGACGCAGTCACGACTGGCCCGCTCGTGATCGAAGGCTCGGTGTTGCGAGCTGGCGGCACGCTGGTCACCGTGCGCTCCGAAATCTATGACGGCGAGGGCACCGAAGAACCGTCTCGGTTTATCGGCACCACGATCGGCGGCTTTCGACGCATGCCGCGCAATCAGGACTACAACGCGGGACCACCGCAGGAGCGCGAGATCGGCGTGCGTCGCGAGTGGGCCCGGGCCGAATCGGGGTTCGATCGCAAGGTCTCGGACCAGGTCGGGCTCGTTGAAGTCTCGGGGGGCGTGGTCGCACTTGAGAAGTCGCCATACGTCACGAACAGCTTTGGCACGATCAATGGCGGAACGACCGGGATCCTGATCTGTGCTGGCGCCGAGAGCGCCGTCGGCAACGAGTTCGTCGCGGTCGATGTCGACGTTCGCTACATCGGTCAAGCCAAGGCAGGGCCGGTGCGCACCGCGTGTGAGGTCTTGCGTGTCGGCGATGAACATGCTGTCGTCGATGTCATGGTGCACGACCTGAGCCAGGACCGGCGCACGATTGCTGCTGGTTCGGTCACCCTTCTCGCCCGAGACGCGCAATGACTGTTCCAGCCGACGCCACGCTCTTGGAACGCGCACAGCGCCTTGCCGACGAGGTTCTCTTTCCCCGCGCGCTCGAAGCTGATCGCGGCCCCGGCGTGCCGGTCGATCAACTTGACGCGCTCGCCGACGCCGGCCTGTATGGCGCATCGGTCCACACGGCACCCGAGACCGTCACGACGCTCATCGAGACGCTGGCGTCGGGGTGCATGACAACGACGTTCGTGTGGGCCCAGCATCTGGGAGCGACGGCGGCAGCGCATTTCTCCGAACGGCCAGCGAACCGATTCGCCGAGGATCTTGCCGCTGGTCGGCTCCGCGGTGGCGTTGCGTTCGCGCACATGCTTCGCCCCGATCCGCCGCTCACCACAGCCGTGCGTATCGACGACGGCTGGGTGTTCAACGGCAGTGCGCCGTGGGTGACCGGATGGGGTCACATCGATCTGTTCCACGCCGCCGCTCGCCACGAGGGCGACATCGTGTGGGGGCTGCTCGACGCGACCGACTCGGCGACGCTGCGCTGTATCGAGCTCGATCTTGCGACCGTGGCGTCGACTCGGACGGTCGTCCTCGAGTACGACAACCACCCTGTTCCCGACGATCGAGTCACTCGGGTCGAGTCTCATGCGGCATGGCTCGCGGTCTATCGAGAGCGACTACGCAACAACGGCTCGTTTCCATTGGGCGTGGCCTCTCGGTGCTGCACGTTGTTGGAACGGCCGGCGTTCGACCGCCGCCTGGCCGAGGTCCGCGACGCGCTCGATGCAGCGTCGACCGAGGACATGCCCAGCGCCCGCGCCGACGCAGCGCTCTTTGCGGTGCAAGCCTCGACCGCTCTCGTCGCTGCAACCGGTGGGCGGGCGGTAACGCTCAATCACCACGCGCAACGATTGCACCGAGAAGCCATGTTCCTATTGGTGCAGGGTCAGACCCCGCAGATCCGCGAACACATGCTCGACCGGCTCGGACCGCTCTAACAGCCTGAGCGGTCAGTTCGCCCAGCTAGAACGCAGCAGCCATGTCCTCGACGCTTGCGTCGCACCGGTCCGCGGTCTGCTCAATGAACTCAGCTGGTGGTGAGGCGGCCGCGAAAAAGGCTTCTGCGTCGGGGATGGTGAGCTCACTAATCCACTCGCCGATGTTCTCGACGGTGCAGGCCCAGACGGACTCTGGGAGGGCGGGGTTCGTGCTTGGCAACCACTGCGAGACGACCGTCTTGTTGCAGGCTGAAAGCGCAATGAGCGAGGCCGTCCCTTCGCCGGTAAAGGCGATCCCCTCTGACTCCAATCGATCGATCACACAGCTCGTTGCGCTTTCGAAGTCCTCGAGTTCGGAGATGCCGAGTTGGATCATCATCAAGTCGAGCTTGTCGACCGCGATCTCTTGCTCGGTCCGGTTGTCCGCAATCGTGCTCGTCGGCTCAACGACAATGGTCGTTTCCTCGGACGGCGCCTCGGTCGCATCGGCAGCTGTCGATGACTCCTCATCGCTTCCACAGCTGGTGAGGATGAAGAGGACGGCTATCGAAACAAGGCACAGGCGTCGCAGGAAAGGTGAGTTCATCGCCCGTTGACTGTAGAGCCCGATCCTTGGCAGTCAACGGCGTCCGCCGCCTTGAGTCACGCCAATAATCGCCACGCCGGGGCGAATCACCTAGGCCTGGTGAGGCCCGTCCCCGGAGCCTCCCAAGTACGGTGACGCCATGGTCGCCGACGCTTCCAACTCGACCCGCCGTGCGTTCTTGCGTCGGGCATTGACGGCCACGGCGGTCACGACCGCTGTGCCGATCGCGGCGCTTGCGCCGTCTGCGTCGGCCGCCGAAGAAGGCGCCAGCCCCTACGGGTCGTTGTTCGACGACGGCAATGGCGTGCTGTTACCCGCTGGCTTCACAGCCCAGATCGTCGCGGTGACGGGCCAGACCGTGCCCGGAACTTCGTACGTATGGCGCGGCGCTCCCGATGGAGCTGCAACGTTCAGCGATGGCCTCGGTGGTTGGTACCACGTCGTGAACCACGAGACCGGAGCTGGAGACGGAGGCGGCGTCTCGGCCTTGCACTTCAACGCGTCGGCCACCGTGACGAACGCGTACTCGATCCTGACCGGCACCAACCGAAACTGCGCTGGCGGTCCGACGCCGTGGGGAACCTGGCTGTCGTGCGAAGAAGTCTCCACCGGGCTGGTGTACGAATGCTCGCCCGGCTTCGCTTCCCAAGGGGTGGTGAAGCCAGCGCTCGGCCGCTGCAACCACGAGGCCGTCGCCGTCGACCCGGTTGGGCGACGCCTGTACCTCACCGAAGATCGCGGCGACGGGCTGCTCTACCGATTCACGCCCGACGCCTATCCGAATCTCGACTCGGGTGTGCTCGAGGCAGCCGTCTTCGCCAACGGGATCGCAAGCTGGGTTGAAATCCCAGACCCCGATGCCGCCGGCAACGAGATGCGATACCAGGTCGACGCGACCCGTTTCGCCGGCGGCGAAGGCATCTGGTACCACAACGGTCGCGTCTACTTCACGACGAAGGGCGACAACGGCGTCTGGGACCTCGAGCTTTCGACCGGACGGCTCACCCGTGTCTGGGCTGGGAACTCGGGAGACCCGTCACGAGACCAGCTCACCGGCGTCGACAACATCGTCGTCGAAAGCGGCTCGGGCGATCTGTTCGTCGCCGAGGACGGCGGCAACATGGAAATCGTGCTGATCACTGCCCAAGGCGTGGTCTCGCCGTTTCTACGCCTGGTCGGTCACGGCGGATCCGAGATCACCGGCCCGTGCTTCAACCCACGTGGCGATCGCATGTTCTTCAGTTCGCAGCGTGGCACGAATGGTGCCGGCATTACGTACATGGTGAGCGGACCGTTCCGGGGCGGCCCCGGCCTCCCGGCGACGCCGACTCCGACAGCCACGGCGACCCCCACGCTGACGCCAACGCCGGATCCGACCGCAACAGCGACCGCTGTCCCGACCGCGACGGCGACGGTCG
Source organism: uncultured Acidimicrobiales bacterium (assembly GCA_937942965.1). Lineage (GTDB taxonomy): Bacteria > Actinomycetota > Acidimicrobiia > Acidimicrobiales > UBA10347 > UBA10347. The sequence goes on from CALDGN010000405.1 coordinate 13,018, forward strand.
CCCCCACGCCGACCACGACGTCAGGCGAAGGGCAAGGCTCGGGCACGATTCTCACGCCGACTGCGGTTGCGGCGGCAACCGCCGAGCCGACGCCTACTGAGCGACCGGTGACCGAACCAACCTCGACAGAATCCACCTCTACCGAGGAAGCTGAAGAGCCGACCGCAACGCCAGCCCCCGAGGCCACCGGCGAGCCGGCCGACGACGCTGCTGCCGGCGACCTGGACGGTCGTGGTGGGCGCAGCGCAGGCGAGAGTAACGCTGGCGGGAACGGCGAGGCAGCGGACGTTGGCGATGCGGACTCAGAAGATGCGGACTCAGACGATGCCCTGGTAGACGAAGACGAGACAGCGGCGGCGCCAGAAGCAACACCCGCTGTTCCCGAGCCGACGAGAACTCCGGTCGCTGAGGCGATCGTGCTCGACCCCGAGACACCGGACCCTGGCGCAACCTTCGTCGGGGCCGCGGCCACTGACGATGACGACACGGCGACAACCGTCGTCGGCGTGACGGCACTTGCTGCCGGCGTTGCGGGGGCTGGCTTGTTCGCGCTGCGACGGCGCCAAGCCTCGCAAGAGGAGTAGAGCGAGCTACCAGACCGCCGAGCGGTCGAGGTCCAACACCTCGCGGATCCGGTCGAGCATGGGTGCAAAGTCAGCGTGACGGGTCGTCCGACCTGCCGACGGGTCTGCGTCGATGGATGCCCAGTCCTGCGCGCCAAATCGATCGTCGACCCGTTGCTTCCACGCATCCGCGCAACTCGCGAACGGACCGCTGATGACCCCTTCAGAGACGGCGTCGGCCTCGCCGGCGGCCCCGTCGAACATGGCGAGCGCCATCGGGAGCAGCCGACCGAGTGCGGTCTGAAGACGGCCGGCGGCATCGTCGACGGTCAGTAGCGCATCGAGAAGCGCATCGCCGTGGCGGCGATGGAAGCGCTCTTCGGACTCGGCTCGCACCGCAATGTCGGCCAACGCCTGAACCGAGGAGCCAGCAAACAGTTGCCAGCGCAGTTCCTCGGCGCTGTCATAGAGCCAGTGCCGCACGAGCGTGTCGCCCCAGTCTTCGAGCGTGCACTCGACCAGCGCACAGCTGCGCCACTCGTCGGCATCGCGGAAGAACGCGATCGCATCGATGGCGGCGTCGTCGCCGCCGACGAGGACCTCGAACAACAGCGCCGCATGGCCGAGCTCGTCCTGGCCGATGCTGGCGAATGCCAGATCTTCTTCGAGGAATGGAGCAACACCGATCCACTCGGTGTGCTGCTGGCCCATCAAGTGCTCATCGTCGGCAAAGGCGAGAATGACCTCGCGTGCTGCGGGGGAGAGGTCGCTCATGCGGTTTCCTCAGCAATCTTGAGCTGCTCGCGAATTTCCTTGCGCCGGGCAGCCACGGCTTCGCCGCTGTGGTGACGATGCGGCTTGTCCGCGTTCGGAGCGAAGAACGCCGGGTCCTCGGTCACGATCGAGTCGCGGGCGACAACCCACACTCGATCGCCTTCGCCGCGGCGCACGTAGCACTCTCGGGCTGCGATGACCGCCAGTTCGTCGTCGGCAGCTTCGAGCGCGCCCGCATGGCGGAACTCGTCGCGGCCGTCTTTCTTGAGGAAAACCTCGTAGATCGTCACATCAGCTCCGCATGACTTCGACGGTTTCGTGGCACGACGAGCAGCGGTGGACCGAGCGGCAGCGGCTCGGTCCGAACAGCGACTGCTCGACGGTAGGTGCGCCGCAACGCGGGCACGACGGTGCCCGGCGTCCGATCTCGACGGCGACGGTGAACTCGCTCGCCAACTGCTGGCGAGCATCGTGGCTGATCCGCTCGACGGTCCACGCGGGGCTGGTAAGCCATGTGACTGACGTCGTGCGTACGCCCTCGACGGCGTCGACTGCCTGGGAAACGTCGGCGGCGATCACGGCGAGCGCAGGGCAGCCGGAAAAGGTCGGCACCAAGCCGATGGCGACCGCGCCGCTCTCGTCGATCTCGATGGCTTCGAGCAAGCCGAGGTCCACGATCGACACGCCCGGATACTCGGGATCGTCGACCGAGGCCACCGCTTGGTGAACGGCCAGTTCCAATTCTTGGTGTCGGCTCACGCCGTTGTCAGGCTCGCCTGCGAGCGGGCGTGTTCGTCGAGTGCGTCGCGCACCCATGCGCTGGTCTCCCAATGCGACGACGCCTCGTTGATGCGACGCTCCGAATCCGGTCCGACGTTGGCGAACGTCTTCTTGAGCGGCTCCCAGTCGATCGGGCCGCACATCCACTGCTTGGTCTCGTCGTCGTAGTGCAAGCCCGGATCCGGGATCGAAAAGCCGTAGCTCTGCAGCATCGGCACGAACTTCTGCACCCACTTGTGGCGCAGGTCCTCGTTGCGTTCCGACTTGATGTGCCAGCGCAGCAGCTTGTCGTCCGGCTTGGAGTCGGGGCCGAACAGCTGCAGCGCGGGCCACCACCAGTCGTTCATCGCGTCTTGAAACATCTCGCGCTGCATCTCGGTGCCTTGTGCGATCCGCATCATGCGGTCTTCGCCCAAGCGCATATGGAAGCCCTCTTCGCTGATGATGCGTTTGAGGATGCGGCGGTACGGACCGTAGGAACAGTTCTTGAACACGGCTTGCTGGCTGGCGAGCGCCGCCGCATCGACAAGGAACGCAACGGCAACTTGCTGGGCCCAGGTCTTGACCCGGTAATGGAAGACGTTGTGGAACCGGCTCTTACCGGCGAACAGGTCCTCGAGCATCTCGGTGCGGGTCTTGATGCCCATGTCGGCCGCCACCATGTACAGCAGGTGGGCGTGGCCGAACTCGTCTTGGGTCTTGGCGATGACCGACATCTTGTGCCGCAGGCCGGGCGTGCGCGGGATCCAGTCCCGCTCAGTTAGGCCACCCATTTGCTCGGAGTTGGCGTGCAGCTCGATGAAACGGAACACCGCGGTGCGGTACTCGTCGGGCATGTCGTCTTCGGCCTCGACGATGCCGCCGTCGTCGAGGAATGCCTCGAACTCTTCCATCGAGGACCAGGAGCGCACCATCTCGACAGCCTAGAGCCCGTCGCTCAGGGGGTAGAGATCGGGGAAGTCGGCAGGTCGTTTCTCGATCGACGCCTTGAAGGCTTCGGCCATGTCGTCGGTGTCGAACATCGCCGCGTTCCAGTTGGCGATGAACTCCAGACCGTCTTGCACCGTGTGGTCTCGGGTGTAGTGCATGGTCTGCTTTGTGCCCCACACGGCCATCGGGCTCTTCGAGGCGATCTCGCTGGCGATGGCCATCGTCGCATCGAGCAGCGTCTCGTGATCGGGGAACACGTCGTTGACGAAACCGGCAGCCTTGGCCTCTTCGGCTGACCAGCGGCGGCCGGTATAGGCAAGCTCGCGCACGATGCCCTCGGGAACCAGCTTCGGCATGCGCTGCAGCGTGCCCACGTCGGCCGTCATGCCGATGTTGATCTCGTGGATGCTGAACCAGGCATCGGCGGTTGCGTACCGCATATCCATGGCCGAGACCATGTCGATGCCGCCGCCGACACAGGCGCCTTGTATGGCAGCGAGTACCGGCATGCGGGCCCGCTCCATGGCGGTGAACGTGTCCTGCAACTTGAGTGCCGTGGATCGGAACCGCTCATTGCGGCGACTGCGATGCCCCTTGGGCGCATCGTCGGACTGGCCGACGGTGTCGTTCGACCCGAACACCTCGAGGTCCATGCCTGAGCAGAAGTTCTTGCCCTCGGCTGAGATCACGACGGCGCGAGCGTCGCCAGAATCGGACAGCCCGTCGATGATCTCCGGAAGCTCACGCCAGAACGAGGGGATCATCGAGTTCGAGCGTTGAGGACGGATCATGCGGACCAGTCCGACCTTGTCAACGACCTCAACCGAGAAGCACTCATATGTCATGGGGCCAGGATGGCACGTTGGTTCGCACTTGCCCCAGTACGCGAGACTCCGACCATGCAACTTCCTGCCTTGTCCCTTGCTGCTGTTCCCGGACGTCGAGCTCGCACGCTCGAACTCGCCAAGGAGATCGAGGACCGGGGCTATGCCGGCATCTACTGCCCGAGCTTCGGCGACGGGCTCGGGCTCTGCAACGCGTTGGCGCATCACACCGAGACGATCCCGTTCGGCACCTCGATCGTCAACATCTACGCCCGCAACGTCATCGACTACGCCGCGACCGCTGCGTTCATCCACGAGATGAGCGAAGGCCGGTTCCGGTTCGGCGTCGGCGTGAGCCACGCACCGTCAAACGATCGCCTCGGCGTGAACCCAGGCAAGCCTCTTGGCGACATGCGCGACTTCGTTGCCGAGCTGCGGTCACAGCAGTACATCGGTGACCTGCCTCCGCTCGTGCTCGCCGCCATGCGAGACAAGATGCTGGCGCTGTCCGGCGAGCTTGGCGAAGGCGCCGTATTCGCAAACGCCGCTCGCAGCGCCATGCCCGCCCAACTCGAACGCATGCCAACCCCTGCCGCCGGAGATGATTTCTTCATCGGCTGCATGATCCCGACCTGCATCAGCGACGACCGCGAGGCCGCTGCCGCCGTCAACCGGAAGACGCTGCGCGGCTATGTCGCGCTGCCGAACTATCGGAACTACTGGAAGGCCGAGGGCTATCGCGAAGAGATGGAAGCCATCGAAGCTGCGCTCGACGCCGGCGATCGTGATGCCGTGCCAGGACTGATGACCGACGAGTGGCTCAGCGACGTCACGCTCTACGGCTCTCAAGACGAAGTGCTCGCCGGCCTCCAAGAATGGTGGGACGCGGGCCTCACACCGATCTTGGTGCCATCGTCCGCGAGCGGCGGCCAGATGAAGGCCTTCGAAGAGATGTTCGCGATGTTCGACGCCGCCTAAGGCATCAACCTTCGCCTACGGGTTGCTGTACGTCGTCGGAACTGGAGTGACGAGCGTCGGCGGGTCCGAGAACGCGGGACACGATGTGCGGCCCGTGTCGCCGGTGGCCTGGTTGCGCCAGAAGATCTTGGCGACCGCAGCCTGATTGTTGAAGATGTAGGCCTGGCTGTCGCCGCTCGAAGCTTCGTTGGAGAAGATGATTGGCTCGGGGATCGGGAACTCGTACTGCAGATCGAGCACGGTGTCAGCTGGTGTCCAGCTGACGGTGACCCGCATCTGGTCGAAGACGGTTGCGTCTTCCCATTTCACGCCTGCAGCGGCTGGGCGGACCTGACAGCTGACGGTGAGGGCTTGGTTGCCGGTCGAACCGCCGCCTGACGTCGTGCCGACGTTCACGGTGCCACAGGTGACGTTGGTGACCTCTTGGGTGGTGCGATCGGTGGCGGCCAGGGTGATCGTGTAGGTGCCTTCGGCGCTGTACGTCACGTTGCCGCTGTTCGGTGCACCAGCCACGGTGTTGTTGCCGAAGTTCCACAGGAACTGCAGGTTCGATGCGGCTTCGGCTGGCGTCACGCTCGCCTGGAGCTGCGGGATCGCTTCGTCGACATCGACCGAGATCGGGAACGACGCGCCGGAACACGTCACTACGAGAATGCTCGGGTCAACGGTGGGAGTCGGGGTCGGACCAGCGGGCTGGCTGGGCTGCGACGGTTGGCTCGGCGCCGAGGTTGGCGCAGGTGCAGCGGTTGGAGCCGCCGTTGGCTCGGCCGCGACTTCGGTCGGCTCAGCCGACGGAACTGGTAGCGGCGTTGGCAGTGCGAGCGGCGTTGGAGAAGGAACCGGCGTGGGGTCGGTCACCTCGTCGCTTTCGGGCACCGAGGTCGCAACCGGCGTCGAGGTCGGAACGAGGTTCGACGTGTCGACCGCAGTGTTGTCGTCGCCCGACAATGCTTGCAGCAAGAACCAGATCGCTGCGGCGAGGATGAGCGCAGGAACCAGCACAGCCAGGCCTAATCGCCATCCCTCAAGTCGTCGATTCATCGTCTGACCCTCCCACCGGTTCTACCGCCGACTCATTGGCTAGCAGCAGTGCCGGATGCTCGTCATCGGCAAAGCCGAATGATCGTATCCACGGTAGTTCGCCCAGACCCTCCGGATGGGTCAGTGTCTCAGCGTTTCCCACTGTGGCCTGAACGGCGTAGGGTTTTGGGGTGCCTGAGTATCGTTCACGAACCACCACCCACGGCCGCAACATGGCCGGTGCCCGCGCGCTCTGGCGTGCCACTGGCATGCAGGACGACGACTTTGAGAAGCCGATCATTGCGATCGCGAACAGCTTCACCCAGTTCGTGCCTGGCCACGTGCACCTCAAGGATCTCGGCCAGCTCGTAGCCCGCGAGATCGAGTCGGTCGGCGGCGTCGCCAAGGAATTCAACACGATCGCCGTCGACGACGGCATCGCCATGGGCCACGGCGGCATGCTCTACAGCCTCCCGTCCCGAGAACTGATCGCCGATTCTGTCGAATACATGGTCAATGCACACTGCGCCGACGCGCTGGTCTGCATCTCCAACTGCGACAAGATCACCCCCGGCATGTTGATGGCTGCGATGCGGCTGAACATCCCCGCCATCTTCGTCAGCGGCGGCCCGATGGAAGCGGGCAAGACCCGACTCGCCGGTTCCGAAGTCAAGGTCGACCTCATCTCGGCGATGATGTCGGCGGGCGACACGACCGTGAGCGACGACGATGTCGCCGCAATCGAGCGCTCGGCATGCCCGACCTGTGGTTCCTGCTCGGGCATGTTCACGGCCAACTCGATGAACTGCTTGACCGAGGCACTCGGTCTGTCGCTCCCGGGCAACGGCACCGTGCTGGCAACCCACTCCGACCGCGAGCAGCTGTTCCTGCAGGCAGGTCGCACCGTGGTCGATCTTGCCAAGCGCTACTACGAAAAAGACGACGAGAGCGTGCTTCCTCGCAACGTTGCGAGCCGCGAAGCGTTCGAGAACGCGATGACCCTCGACATCGCCATGGGCGGAAGCACGAACACCGTGCTGCACATCTTGGCGGCCGCCGAAGAAGCCGAACTCGACTTCAAGATGGCCGACATCGACGCGTTGAGCCGTCGGGTGCCGAACATCTGCAAGGTCGCTCCGTCCGTCGAGCAGTACCACGTCGAAGACGTCCACCGTGCCGGCGGCATCATTGGCCTGCTCGGCGAGCTTGACCGGGGCGGTCTGATCCACACCGACGTGCCCACCGTGCATGCAGCGACGCTCGGCGCCGCCCTCGACGAGTGGGACATCATGCGCGACACGTGCACGCCGCTCGCTGACGAGTTCTTCCGAGCCGGCCCGGCTGGTATTCCCACCCAGGTTGCGTTCAGCCAAAGCACGCGCTGGGACACGGTCGATAACGACCGCGAAGGTGGCTGCGTCCGCTCGATCGAGCATGCCTACAGCACCGACGGCGGCCTCGCGATCTTGTACGGCAACATCGCCGAGGACGGCTGCATCGTCAAGACCGCCGGCGTCGACGAGTCGATCTTCACCTTCAGCGGTCCTGCCCGAGTCTTCGAGAGCCAAGACGATGCCGTCGAGGGCATCTTGGACGAGTCACGGGTGAACGCTGGCGATGTCGTCATCGTTCGCTACGAGGGCCCTAAGGGCGGACCGGGTATGCAAGAGATGCTCTACCCGACGACCTACATCAAGAGCCGCGGGCTCGGCAAAGAGTGCGCGCTGCTCACCGACGGTCGTTTCTCGGGCGGAACCTCTGGCCTGAGCATCGGTCACGCATCTCCCGAAGCCGGTGCCGGCGGTGCCATCGGCCTGATTCGCGAGGGCGACACGATCGTCATCGACATCCCGAACCGCACGATTAACGTCGACCTGACCGACGAAGAACTCGCCGCTCGCCGCGCCGAAGAAGAAGCACACGGCAAAGAGGCGTTCACCCCACGGGGCCGTGAACGTGTCGTCAGCCAAGCGTTGCGTGCCTACGGCGCCCTGACGACGAGCGCCGATCGCGGCGCCGTCCGCGATATCAGCCAGCTGTAACAGCCCCGGCTAGTCGAGGACCGTGATGACGGCCTGGTCTTTGCCCGCTCGCTTCGCCTGATAGAGGGCCTCGTCCGCGCAGCGTCGCCACGCATCAAGTTGGAGCGGCGATCCGGGTGATCGCAGGGCGAGACCGATCGAAACGGCCGGCATGAATGGTTTGTCGTCCGCGGCCACGGGTCGTTCGGCGATGAACGCTCGTATTCGGTCGACGATGACGCGAGCTTCGTCTTCGGGAAGCAGCGGCATCGCGACCACGAATTCGTCGCCGCCGATGCGGGCAATGATGTCGCGGTCGTTGCGGGTGCACTCGCGGAGCGCGTCGGCGACGGTGCACAGCACGGCGTCGCCGACGTCATGGCCGTAGCCGTCATTGATCGGCTTGAAGTCATCGAGGTCGAGCATGAGTACAGCGCCGCCGTGCCCGGCCCGTTCGAACGCTGGCGGTGTCATCGTCTCGAAGCCGCGCAGGTTCAGGAGGCCTGTGAGCGGATCGCGCAGCGCGAGCGCCCGGAGCTCGACGGACTCGGCGGCCAGATGTTCGGTTGTGGCAACCAGTGAGTGGTTCGCGGCTGCTACTTCGGTGATGTCGTGCAACACGCAGACGAGGAATGTCTCGCCGTCGGCCTCGACGCGGGCGGTCGTGAGCAAGATCTCACAAATTCGGCCGTCGGCAAAGGACAGCGTCTCGTAGCGCTCGTCAGGACGGCCGCAGGCCAGAACTGCCCGTTCGGCTTGTGGGTCGGGTAAGAGCGGACCGTCGACGAACAATTGATCGTCGGTCAGGCCGACGATTGCGTCGAGTTCGGTCGAGAACATTGTCAGGAGCGCATCGTTGGCCCAGACGTAGCGAAGCCGGCTGTCTTTGATCGCGACTGCGCCAGCCGTCGCTGCGAGCGCAGCCCATCCGAGCGCTTGGGGCAAGTCGAGTTGTCGAGGCGCTGCTACCACGACGCTCCTTTCGGCGCTGCGTGCTAGCTAGACAACTGCACGGCCCAAAGTGTCGCGAGGATTACCACGATTGGGAGTCGTGGATTGGCCAGGCGGGGTACGTTCGGCACATGGACGTGGGCATCTGTTTTCATCGCGAGGAAGGCGCCGGGACCGTGGCGGAGCGTGCGCTTCAGGCCGAGGCCCTTGGTTTCAACGAGTTCTGGGTGATCGAGGACTGCTTCTACACCTCGGGTCCAACCTTGGCGGCTGCTGCGTTGACGGCGACCGACGACATCACGGTTGGGATCGGGATCATGCCGGTTGTGGCCCGAAACGCCGCCGTGACGGCGATGGAGCTTGCGACGCTCGCCGAGCTTGCGCCGGGCCGCTTTCACGCTGGCCTCGGTCATGGTGTGCAGAGCTGGATGGAGCAAATGAACGAGCGTGTGGCCTCGCCGCTCACGGCGCTTGAGGAAACGTTCGACGCAGTGCGTCGGCTGCTCGATGGTGAGACCGTGAGTGTCGAGGGTCGGTACGTGACGCTTCGCGACGTTGTCCTCGACGCAGCACCGTCGCCGCGACCGCTGCTCTCGGCTGGTGTGCGGGGGCCGAAATCGATGGCCGTGTCATCGCGCTGCGCCGATGGCGTGATCCTGGCTGACTTTGTGAGCGCCGACTATGTGCGTGCGGTCCGCGAACAGCTTGGATCTGATGACCACCGCATCACCGTCTTCGCATCGCTCGATCTCGCCGCCGATCGCGACGAGTTAGCCGATCACCGAGCCGGGATTGCCCACTTCATTGCCGGTGTGGCCGCCGACGCGCCTATCTCGTTTCGGACGGCACCGTTCTGGTCCGAGCTCGAGGCGAGTGCAGCGTCGATGGGTTGGTATGACGCGATCGTCGCGATGCCCAACGAGTGGTGGTCGATGATTTCCGGTGTCGGTGTGGCCGACGATGTTGTCGCCTACGTGGCATCGCTTCGCGAGGCAGGCGCTGATGCAGTTGCGTTCTTCCCCGACCCGTTTGAACC
>CALDGN010000406.1 GCA_937942965.1 uncultured Acidimicrobiales bacterium
GTCGACACACCAATTCTCGAGAGCGTCGGCGACGACGACGTCAAGGGCATCGACATCTTGCGGGCAATCCGCAGCTTCGACCCGTGCATGCCGTGCACCACGCACATGGACACCGGCAAGGGCATCATTACCCGTGAGGTCAACTCCTGCAGCTGCACGCTTGAGTAGCTCATGCCGGTAAGTGAACCATCACGATCGGGTGCCGAATCGGCGACCGATCTCGTCATTCCGGGGCTCACCGTCCCCGAGCCGACACTCGTCAACGCGAAGAAGCAATACGAGCTGCCCGACAGCAACACGGGCCGCATTCTCGTGGGTGGCATTGGCCTGCCCTGGCTGCGTGACCTCGACTACGGCACCCAATGGGTGAACCGGGTCGTCGACCTCGACTGGCCCGATCACGTCATTGTCGAAGACATGTCGTATGCCGCGCACCGTGTGCTGCATCGGCTCCAGGAAGTGCGCCCGAACAAGGTCGTACTCGTTGGTTGCATGCCTCGACGTGAAGACCCACCGGGCACCATCCGGCGCTACGAGCTCGACCTCACTCCGCCCGACGACGACGAAGTGCAAGACCGATTGTCCGAGGCAGCGATGGGCATTATCGACCTCGACCACACCCTCGCGGTCGTGCGCTACTACGGCGAGTTTCCCGACGACACCGTGGTCATCGAAGTCGAACCCGAAGACGAGGGGTTCGGGCTTGGGTTCACCGACACGGTTGAAGCTACTGTCGACGACGTGCTCGCTCTCGTCAGGTCAGAACTGTGAAGTCAACACTGGTGAAGTCAACACTGTGAGCCGCGGCGACGAACGACTCGCGTTCGAAGATGTGCTTCCTCGGATCGCCGAGCTCGCCGAACGTTTGGCCGAGCACGACGACAACGACGTGTCCGAGACCGCAGTCGAGATGCTCGACTGGATCGACGTGTTCCACGCCAACGGCGTTGGACGGATAGTCGAGATGATTCGCGACTGGCGCGGCGAGATCCTGCTCGAATCAGTTGCCGCCGACCCCGTCGCCGGAGCTCTGCTCGCCGCCTACGGGCTCGGCGACAGCGCCGATCTCGACGCTGCCCGCGTCAGTGTGCAGGCGGCGCTTGCCGAAGTGCGTCCGTATCTGCACTCCCACGGCGGCGACATGGAAGTGGTGAACATCGAAGACGGCGTCGTGCGCTTGAAGCTGCACGGAAGCTGCGATGGATGCACCGCATCCGATGCCACGATCATCGAGCAGGTCGAGGCCGCAATGAAAGAACATTGGGTCGACTTCCGACGCATCGAAGTGGAAGAGATGACCGCCGACCCGCATCCGCCACCGGTTGTTGGCAGCGTCACCACCGGGCTCCAGATAAAGAAACGTGCCGATGACTGAGCTGACACATGACTGACCCGACCGACCGCGTTGGCGACCTCACGTTCAAAGCCCGGGCGCTCGCCCAAGCCCATCCGCTCACGGTGACGGCAACGGCGTACCGCGAGCAGATGATCGAAGAAGAACGCCGCACCCAGCCAATGTCGGAGTTCGCCGACTGGGCGGGCACCGCGTTCTTGGTTGGCTATTGCATTCGGCGTATCGAAGAAGCCGACATCGGCGAGCTCCCCGAGACCTCGCCCCAGACCGACGCCCTCGTGCCATTGGCCCACGACACCGCCCGGCTCTCCGATGAAGTGAAACGTGGACGCCCGGCCGGCACGCAACTGTTGGAGATGTCGTTGGTCGGACAGCTACTCAACACGGTCATCAGCACCGAGATCGAGAAGCGGGTCGAGCACTGGAAGGCCCAAATCAGCAAAGCCGACTGGGCCATGTTCGAGGACTACATCGCCTGGTGGGTCATCCACGGCTACGCGATGCGTGCAGCAGAAGTTGCGCGTTCCTCCACACCTCCACACTCGTCGTGAACATTCTTGTTGCCGGGGTCGGGAATGTGCTGCGAAGCGACGACGCCTTCGGGGTCGAGGTCGCCAACCTACTGCTCGAACGAGAGGCCATTCCGAACGTCACGGTGGTCGAGACCGGCATCGCCGGAATCCAACTCGTGTCCGACTTGCAGGAGGGCTACGACGCCATCATTGTCATCGACACTGTCGACCGGGAACGCCCTCCGGGGACCGTGATGACGATCGATTATGACGTGATCGACGTGCACGCACTCGACGACAACACCAAGTACGACCTGCTCGCCGACATGCACCTGGCGACGCCTGAGCGCTCGCTGATGGTGGCCCGGGCGCTAGGTGTTCTGCCTCCGATCGTGAAGATGGTTGGCGTGCAGCCAGTCGACGTCGACACCATGGCGATCGGCATGTCCGACATTGTCACCAACGCCATTCCCGTGACCATCGACGAGATCGACCGCTGCATTGCGTCGCTACTGGAGACCGGAACGGCGTGATCGAGCAACGGCATGAGTAGCGAACCAACAGCCTTCTCCGCACACGACTCGGTCGCTGCGCTCAAGCAGCGGTTCGACGCGCTCGACCCGGCAACCGACGCGCTGCAATGGGCGGCTGCGGCCTACCGGCTAGGTATGGCCACCGCCGAGCAGCCAACAGCGCACCCCGAACAGAACCTGCGGAACGCGCTCGAGCTCTATCAACAAGCCGCCCAGGTGCTCACCGTCCAGCGTGCGCCGGTGGAGCATGCCCGCATCCTCAACGCTGCTGGTTCGGCGCATCGCATGCTGGGCGACCCGAGCACCGCAAGCCGGTTGTTTCGCGAGGCGCTCGGGCTGATGTCGGGCAAAGGCGTCGACGTCGAAGAGGCGTCGGTGCTCAACAACCTTGGTCTGGTGCTCACCGAAGGCGGCCGGCTCGACGATGCCGTCGAAGCATTTACCATGTCGCTGCAGCTACTGCCCGCCCTCGATACGTCGGCAGCAGACGACGAGCAGATTCGCACGATGCTAGCCACCAAGCACAACCTCGGCCAGGTGCACCTGGCCCGTGGCGGAGTCGACGGATGCGACGCCGCAATTTCGGTGCTCGCCGACGCAGCAAGCGTCGCCGGTCGAACCGAAGCCTCGATGCACACCGCAATGATCGACCACACCCTCGGCATTGCGTGGAAGGCAAAAGCCGAGCTCGACCCAACAAACAGGGATCAGTGCCTGGACGAGGCAATCACCGCGTTCGAACGGTGCCTCACGATCTTTACCAGCGTGGGCTTCCCTATGCAGCATGCAATCGCGAAGCACAACCTCGGCCACGCACACGC